>DTUH01000034.1 GCA_012964265.1 Candidatus Lambdaproteobacteria bacterium | reverse complement strand
TCGCCGCCGCGTGTATTTCTCGCCAGTTGAAACTGGTCGATATTGATACCATTCATTCCTAAACAGGTTCCCAAAATTCCAACCATGCCTGGACGATCATGGTTGGTAGTCGCCAAAATTGTACCTTCCGCTTCAAATTCACAAACAAAACTATTGATCAATGTAATCCGCGGGTGGGGTCCGCTGAAAACTACTCCGCCAATGGCAAACTCCTGTCCTTCTCCGGCAAGAGTGCATTTGAGTGCACTCTCATAATCAGTAAATCCGGGATCCTCTAATTCTTCGATATGGAGACCAACATTTTCCGCCTGCTGATCTGCATTGACATAACTCACAAAATTTTTATGGCTTTGCAGCAAGCCTTTCAGAAAACAAAGTCTGAGCAGTGTTCCGTCATGTTTTGCCAGTTTCCCACGGCACATTATTTCTAAATGTGTAGGAGTAAATCCAATATATTGTGAAGAAAAAACACCAAGTTTTTCTGCAAGCGAGGTATAAGACGCAACTGGACCACTTCCCAAAACCTGTACGCTCGGCATATTTACCGGATATTCCACTACTTCACCACGAAGAGCGCGCGGTGTCTGGTTTGCAATCGATTCAGCAACTCTTATTTGTGCCTCAGCTGTGGAGGCCCCGACATGAGGAGACATTACCACCTGAGGCAAATCCCTAAATGGATTTTCCTGTGGTGGTTCCTCTTCCCAAGTATCAATTCCGGCTGCAGCAACTTTGCCGGATTTTAGTTCTGCAAGCAATGGTTTTTCCTGTATAACTCCTCCACGCGCTGAGTTCAAAATCACTACTCCGGTCTTCATACGGCTGAATTCCTTTGCGCCTATCATGCCAGTTGTTTCCTCGGTTTTAGGTACATGCAGCGTGATTACATCTGCTGAAGAAATAAGCTCGTCCCAACTGCATTTTCTTGCATGATGACGCTCAAACACCTCGTCAGCAATATAAGGATCGTATGCCAAAACTTCCATTTCAAAGGCTTTTGCATAACGCGCAACACGATGTCCAACATTTCCAAGACCTATAATTCCAATTGTTTTTCCAAGCAGTTCTGTACCGGTGAAAGTATGACGGTCCCATTTTAGTTCACTCATGTGAATGTGAGCAGGAATGATTTTTCTCATTGCGGAGAGCAGCAAACCAATCGTAAGTTCTGCGGCAGAATTAGTGTTTTTTCCGGGAGTATTGATTACCAGAATTCCTTTTTCTGTTGCATAATTAACATCGATATTTCCAATACCGACTGCAGCTCGCGCAATGACTTTCAGCTTTGGTGCTTTGTCAATCAATTCTTTGGAAACCGGTGTTTCCGAGCGAGTCAGAATACAATGGAAAGGTGCTATTATTTTGAGAATTTCGGGGAGAGGAAGGTCCGGGGCATGATGTATTTCTATATCTTTTTCTTTGCGCAGCATTTCCAGGCCAATTTCGTGAATTTGGCCTGTAACAAGAATTTTGTACATTAAAAGGATTTTCTCTGGTTCCGTTTCTTAACAATTACCATCCTCTATCATTCCACATTTTTGCGTAGTACGCAAAGCTTCTGGAATGCTGCCCTGGAATTTTAGCAGCTAAATTCAATAAACGGCGAAAAAGGAAGTTAAAAAATAACGAATGAATCTGGAGGAAGACTGGGGAAAACGGGAGAAACTGCCCTCCCGTTTAACTGGACCTAATTTATAAACCCCTGCGGATCATCAATTCCTGAGGGTTCAGGCGGTGCAAACAGCGTGTGCGAATTGCTATTTGTCGAAAAGGGTAAAGATTTTTATTAGTAGTTTTCATCTGCTTCTCCCGTATTTAAATAGTTAATATCAATGATAAAAATAGTTCTGAAAACTATTTTTTCAAACTCTTGCACACATCTTGAAAGATGTATTAATAACATCGGTAGAAAAATTATTTTCTTGAATTGTATTTTATCAAAATAGCTGGAGCAATTGAAAATGGCCAGAGGAGGCTTCCGAGAGGGCGCGGGAAGAAAAAAAGAATATAACGAACCTGTCAAAAAAATTTTATTAGGGCTTCCTGAGTCTGTTTTGAAGCAGCTGGACAGCTTTGCCTCTGCCAAGAACCTTTCTCGGCCAAAAGCTGTGGCAATTTTAGTAGAGCAAGCCATGGCGCAAAATGGCCAATTAGCGGTTTAGCAACTTTCTTGACTCACCCAAATCACTTTTCATCTGTCTCCGCCGGGAATTCCGAGTCCAGTTCTTTAAGTTTTCGCGTTGCTTCATGGTAGCGCTTTTTTGACCTCCGTCTCTCCCACAATCCCAAAAGAATCATTGTACTGAACAACATTCCAATTAAAACAAGTCCCATTTTATTCCACACTTAATCAAATTCAGCCTGAGTCATTTGTCAGCAATAAGCGATAATTCAGCATTTCAGTGTAATACGGAACGTAATCACTTTAAGTCGAGCTGAAAAACATCAGCATGACAGAAATTCCATAATAGACCGCAATCCCTCCAAGTACCCAGTTCACCCATCTCGGTGGTTTACCCTGTGCCTTTTTGCGATGCCTCCTCCAGAAATAGATTGCACAAACAATCAGGAAGGCAAGAAGAATCCCCTTTGGTCCCATGTTATCGCCTGTTCACTTTAATTCGTCTTTTCGATAAAGCACGGGATTTAAACTTTCATCATTATACATTTTCATTTGCCGATAAACTTTGAGCCGTTTTTCTCCACTGCTCAAATCAGCAAGTAATTTGGAGAGGCATTGTTCAAGATCTTCCCGTTGCTCCTGTAAAACGGAAAGTTTTCCTGCGCATTTATTTCGATGCTCTGCAGTAATTTCCTTACGCTGAACTTCTTCGTCCATATGATAAATTTTAAGAGCATTGATCGAAAGACGGTCAATCATGCTGCCCGGAGTTTCGCTGTTCATTTCCGTGTCTGCATCATTTTTCACATTTTCTACGCGCAAAATATTCAGCAGAAACTGATCCATTTGCTCAATTAAATCGTTACGGCGCTGATTCAAAACATCGATCGCACGTTTGACAGACGCAATTATTGAATCTGAAACATCCGGATCTCGCGCCATATCTTCCTGGTGCCATAACTCAAAATTGACCTGATGCTGTATTGAAACCAACGCGTGAAAATCCGTCGGTTCAGAAAAATCGGACTGAGGTAAAACATTGTGCCACAGTTCAATCTCTTTAAGTTGCTGTTTTAACAACTTCTCTGTTCCAAACAAGAAAACCATTATTTTTCCATTAACTGAATGTATTTATCATCTTTTCCAATTCAGTCTGAACTGCTTCAACAGTTACCCCAAGAAGACACTCCAATTTACATTTTGGGTATGTGCATTTATTTTTGCAACCGGGATCAAACTCCAGAGTACGGTGTTTAGTTGTTTGAGGAGGTGTCCAATTTGCTGCCCACGGTCGACCAAATATCGTCAGCGTTGGAGTACCTCCTGCAACCGCAAAATGTCTTGGGCCGTTGTCGTTGCCAAGATGCAAATTAACCCTGTTCAAAATCGCCAGAGTTTCTGTAAGGGTTGGAAAATCATAGTCAGGAAGTGCCTGATTTTTCATCGCTTTACGTACCGCATCGATAAAATACACCTCTCCCGGCCCAAAAAGGAACAATATTTTTGCATTGTATTTTTGCACCAGCCAGTCGGCAATCCAGGCAAACCGTTCTGCAGGCCAGACCTTATATGGCCGGCGGGAAACCGGTGACAATGAAACTACAAAATCGCTATCTGTTATGCCAAGTTGATCAAAAAGACGTGCTGCGTAATTTTTATCTTTTTCGTCTGCAAAAAAATCCAGTCCGAAATCTGTTGCGGATATTCCGAGAGGACTGAGCAATTGAGCTTTATCCTGTGCAGCGTAAGTTACCTCTGTAGAGATATTAACAGGATGGGTATAAGCCCAGCTTCTTCCGCGAAAACCAAAACCAATCCGAATCGGCGCTCCTGAAAAACGCGACATCAAGGCACTCCGCGGATTTCCAAAAAAATCTATTACGCAGTCAAATTGTTGTACCCGGAGATTCCGGAAAAAAGAAATTGTATCACTAAATGATTCAGACTTTTGGTACAGAAGAATTTCGTCCAAATAAGGATTGTTCCGTAAAACCTGATCCGCTGGAGCTTCTGTCATAAAAGTCAGTTTTGCTTCCGGAAAAGATTCGTGCAACAGTCTGACCGAAGGAGTTGTCATCAAAACATCACCAATCCTTCGTAACTGGATCAATAAAAATTTCACTGGAGAATCACCTTTATTCCAGATCGGTCAAATCTTTGAGACGTTTTTCTGTTGAAGAAATCTCCATTATTTGTGCCCCAAGTTTATCACCAACAATCACAGATTTAGCTTTTGCAATCTCTTCATCATTTATATAAAGCTTCAAATTTTCCTTCACGTTTGTGTCCAGCACCAGCATGGAACCT
>DTUH01000033.1 GCA_012964265.1 Candidatus Lambdaproteobacteria bacterium | reverse complement strand
ATGGTCGTGTGATAATGAATAGTGGTGAATCCAGTCGCTCCGACCACCTGCCTGAAATAAATTCCATTGAAAAATATATTTGCTGTGATTTTAAATAATGCTTTTGACAATGGTCTGTTTTTGAAAGATTATTCCCATGTTTTATTTTGCAGCTGAACTTTTTGAGTAAATTATCAATTCATGAAACTTACTGAAAATCTTAACGTTGTTGACGTTTTACCGTTAATTTCACCAAAAAAACTTAAAGAGCTTTTGCCGGTTTCAGAAACTGCGGCAGAAACTGTTTTCAATGCCCGTAATTCAATAAAACAAATTCTAGCCGGTAATGACAGACGTTTGCTCGTGATTGTCGGACCCTGCTCGATTCATGAAGCGGAGGCTGCGTTCGATTATGCCAAACGTCTTAAGAAACTTGCGGATGAAGTTTCTGAAACTATTTTAATAGTTATGCGTGTATATTTTGAAAAACCGCGTACTACTGTCGGCTGGAAAGGTTTAATCAATGATCCTGATCTAGACGGCAGTCATAAAATAAATAAAGGAATAGAGCTCGCACGTAAGATTTTGCTGGAAATCAATAATCTTGGACTGCCCTGCGCAACAGAAACTCTTGACCCAATTACACCGCAATACCTGGCAGATCTAATTTCCTGGAGTGCAATCGGTGCGCGCACAACTGAATCCCAGACTCATCGTGAATTAGCGAGCGGCTTGTCAATGCCGGTTGGTTTCAAGAATGGAACGAACGGAGGATTGGATGTGGCACTGAATGCCATGAAATCATCATTGCAGCCGCATCATTTTCTTGGAATAAATCAGGAAGGTCTTTCGTCAGTGATCCAGACATCCGGCAATGACTATGTTCACCTCGTTTTGCGCGGAGGCAGCAACGGACCCAACTTTGATGCAGTTTCGATCCACAATGCAGCAGATGCTCTTGCTGCAGGAGGTTTGCCCCAGGCAATCTTGATTGACTGCAATCACGCCAATTCTGGTAAAGATCCTTCGCGGCAGGAACTGGTACTGAGAAATTCAATCCTGCAAATTTTAGACGGCGACCAATCCATCATCGGTACAATGATCGAAAGTAATATTAATGGCGGAAATCAACCAATTTCAATGGAAATGAAGTATGGGGTTTCTGTGACAGACGCCTGTCTTGATTGGGAAAATACAAACAGAATCTTAATAAACGCGCAGGATGCTTTGAAAAATAATCGAAATAACATTACTCTGACCCCCTTTAATGCTACAAAACAACAACTTGGAAATGTACAGAGATAGTTTCTCCTTCTTTGCAAAAACAACAGCTGCAAACAGAAACCCCTAAGCCAAAAGCCGTGACCATTGATCAATGGACGATAGCAAGCATTTTGAATTGGACACAGGTGCACTTCGAAAAAACGCGTCCGGACTCTCCACGCCTCGATGCAGAACTATTGCTTGCATCAGTACTGGATTGTCCACGTTTAGATCTTTATCTTCGGGCAGACCAACCTCTGAATGAACAGGAACGTGGGGCATACCGGGAATTGGTTCAGCAACGTGCCGAGGGATGCCCGGTTGCCTATTTGACAGGAGAAAAGGAATTTTGGTCATTGACACTTGAGGTTAACAAATCAACCTTAATTCCACGTCCTGATACGGAAACACTGGTTGAAACTGCAGTAGAACAAATCCGGAAATGGCAAAAAACAAATCCAGAGACAACATGCAAAATTGCGGAACTCGGCACAGGCACGGCAGCAATTCCCCTGGCACTTTGTTCCGAACTCCGAAATTTGGATATCATTACCGTTGATTGTTCCGCAGAAATATTGGCAGTAGCTTCCCGTAATTTACAAAACCACGAATCACTGTTGTCTCCACGCAACAACAATGTGCAGCTAGTAGAGAGCAACTTATTTTCAAAAATTAATCCTGATGCAAAACTGGATTTCATTGTCAGCAATCCCCCATACATCCCCACCGATATTATCAAGACTCTGCAGATCGATGTTTCGCAATATGAACCACATGCCGCACTCGATGGCGGTCCGGATGGACTTTCTTTTTACCGCTATCTGCTTGAAACTGCGCCCGGATTATTAACTGCAGAGGGAGAGATGTTATTGGAAATAGGTTTTGATCAGGAAATAGTATTGACCTCACTGCTAGATAATTTTCCGGAATGGAAATCCTCTGCTTTCCTGCCTGATTTACAGGGAAATACTCGTGTTTGGAAGTTGGGAAAGCAAGCGTCTTGATCCGGAAGATTAACGGACTCCCATCAGTTCAGTAGATATTTCAGGAGTTTTTCCGGCAATCAAATCTGCAGTTATGCGTGCGGTTCCGCACGACATAGTCCAACCCAAATGTCCATGACCGGTGTTGTAAAACAAATTTGAGTGACGGCCTTTTCCAAGAATGGGTGTGCCTTCCGGAGTCATGGGACGTAATCCGGACCAGAATTCGACCTTGTCGTAATTGCCTGCATTTGGAAAAAGTTTTTTTGCAGTTTTGAGAATGTGTTCAAAATCTTCCGGAGTATGACTGAGATCATATCCGCAAAATTCGGAAACAGAACTGACCCGGAAATGATCTCCCATTGGTGAGAATCCCAGCAAATCTTCTTCATGTAATCCTCCAATCTGCGGAGGCGTATGCCCTTTTTCTACAGGAATTGTAATGGAGTAGCCTTTCACCGGATAAACGGAAAGCCTGACTCCCAATGATTTACGTGAGAGCAGCGGACTCCACGCGCCCAAACAAAGCACATAACAATCTGCGGTGAAATCACCTTGGTTGGTTTCAACCCTTTTTATTTCGGTTCCGGAAACTTCCAGCCGTTCAATCGATACTCCGGACTCAAAATTGCCTCCCATTGTCCGGCATACTTCCATCAACTGTTCCGTAAATATTTTTGAATCTCCGGATTCATCTGTAGCTGAAAAAACACCGCCGGCAATTTGATCCTGTGAATCAGCCAACTCCGGAATGAGTTCCAGCACACGTTCTTTTCCAACGATTTCCAATGATTGTCCTGCTTCCTGGAGTAAACGGACATGATGTGAACCTGCGGCCAGTGCTTCCGGATTTCGGTACAAATAAACCAGGCCTTTTGTATTTCGTTCGTATTGGATGTTGGTTTCTTTAACAACTTCTTTCAGAATTTTCTGAGAATAGGCTGATATTCGATGTTTTGCCAAGGAATTTATTCTGGCTCTTGAATTTGTACACTGTGCAAGAAATTTCAGACCCCAGAGTATAAATTGCGGATCCGCCTGAAATTTCATGCGGAAAACCGGATCCTGATGAAATAACGAATTGAACCATATTTTCAACGCTTTTGGTGAGCCCCAGGCAATGGAATGTCCGGTGGCAATCAATCCGGCATTTCCGTAACTCGCCCCGCCTGTTCCCGGTGGATGACGGTCAATCACCGTAACTTGATGACCGTCTTTAAGCAGTTGGTAGGCGGTTGTAACTCCTACAACTCCGCCGCCCATGATTAGAATTTCCATTGAGTTTAGAAAAATTTATTTAGGTCTCACATTGCTAATTTAACACTTCTGCGTAGTCCCGGCAGAAAAACCCAAAGAATTGCAGCCAGCATTATTATTCCTCCAAACGCTTCATAACTGCTGATCAATGTTCCGAAAACAATGAACTCAAATAAAAGAGTAGTGGCAGGTGAAAATGAACCGATGATGACTGCTTTGGAAACAGTCAGGTAACGCAATGCATAAGTATAAGAGACACGCCCCATAAACGGTCCGCAAAAGGCTGCCAGCGCTAACCATTTCCACTCACTGATTTGCAATTCGGCAACGCCGCTTCTTACTTCCGCCAGGCTCCAGAGAATGACAAGTCCAATTGCTAAACGGGAAACATTCAAAACCTGCGGATTGATTTCATGAATAATGCTTTTGGCCATAACCTGCATTGAGGCAAAACTGAATGCAGCCGTTATAGCCCAGAGGAATACAGACCAGTCTTTTAATTCAAAACTCAAGGATCCCATTTTCATCACAACAATGCCCGAAATGATTAGCACCGCTGCCAACCAGACTCGAATGCTGACAAACTCTTTTAAAAACAGCCAGCTGAGCAGCATTGCAATAATTATTTCACTGCGGCTCACTAAAATCAGCAGGGTCGGTGATGCCTGGTTCAATGCCTGACAAATTGCATAATTGCCGAGCAGTCCTGCCAGAGAAGTGACCAATGCGATGCCTCCAATTTTCCATGAATATTTAGTTTGACGACGCGCAAGCCAGGCGCCAGGAAGAGAAAACAGAAATGCCCAAAGGAAGACTGCCCATATTACAGTGAGAGGTTCCACTGTTATTAAACTTAAACGGTATGGAATTGCATAAAGCCCTCCTCCCAACATGGCGAGCATTGCGAAGCATAGTCCCTTGGTTTTGTCACTCACTGTTTACTTTCTTAATTTCAAAAATTTT
>DTUH01000032.1 GCA_012964265.1 Candidatus Lambdaproteobacteria bacterium | reverse complement strand
ACAAAAAAACACATCTGCAGAAAAAGTAATCTGCGACGCCTGTCCGATTCTATGCAGAATCAGCCCCGGAAAAACAGGGTCCTGCGACCGCTACGGCAATGTTGATGGAAAGCTGAAAAGGATGGATCCAATTATTCTCACCCAAAAAGCCGTCGACCAGAATCAAGCGCTTGTTCCATTTGGAGAGCAAACGCAGAAATGGGACGGTTCTTTCCTTGCACCGGACGTTCCGGTTAATCCGGAAAGCATTTTTCCAACTGCAGTTGGTGCCGGAACAACCTATCCGGATTACAAACCTGCACCGTTTATCATTGCTTCCAAACACCACGATGTTGATATGGTGACGGTGGTCACTGAAGGAATTTTCAGTTACTGCAGCTATAAAATCAAAATAGACACAGACCGCTACGTTGGCCCGGAACAGGCTTCTGTCCGTTGTCAGGGAGAAGCAGTTGGGCATGTGATGACGGCAGAATACGGATCGCAGATGCTTTCGCTTGGTGGAGTACACCACCTGACAGGAGGCAGTAAACAGGAAGGGCGCGTGACTTGTCAAATGATGATGGATTTGGGAAACAAAACCGCGGTGGAGCTTGAGGTGGATGAGGGTTCCAAATTGGTTGTCCAGGCCGGAGTTGCTCCGATTATCGATGGAAATCAGGAGGAAAGAATGCGTGTCGGCTGCGGTTCTGCAACAATAGGGATTTTTGCTCAACAGTGGTTTGGACATGTGGACGAAGTCATAGTCGTTGACGAGCACATCACCGGAATGCTTTCGGAACATCAGGCCGGCCGTTTTTTGGGTATGGAACCTTCCGGTATTCGCGTTCGTGGTCGGCGTTCAACTCCCGGAAGATATTTTCAGGTCGCAAATCCCGGACACGGCTGGGGTGGAACCGATGTCTCTGATCCGCTTGAAATCATTGACCGTATCAAAACCGGTGTCGCCTACCCCGGATTGAGACTGCTGATGGTCAGCACAACCGGAGAAGATGCGGCTTACTTTGTGTTGGATGAAGATTTGAAACCATGCGCACAAAATATTCCAGAAGTAGTGCAAAAAGTGGTGGATCGAATTGGCGAAAACTGCGAACCCGCGCTCAGCAGTGTTTTGTTCATGGCCGGAGCAGGAGGCAGTCTGAGGGCTGGAGTCACAGAAAATCCGGTGCGCCTGACCCGTTCTGTGCGAAGTTTGCTGACACGAACGACCTGCGGCGGCGCCCCCGCGTACGTCTGGCCCGGCGGCGGAATCACAGTCATGGTTGATGTGACGAAAATGCCTGAAAATTCCTTCGGAAGCGTGCCCACTCCTGCCATTGTTGCGCCGATTGAATTCACCATGAAACTTAAAGACTATGAACTTTTGGGGGGACACATGGCTCAGGTGCGGCGGCTTGAAGACATGACACAGGATCGGGAAGCCCGTATCTCAAATTGGAATGAGGACAATCCCTGGCCTTTCGCTTAAAACAGATCATAGACAGTTCCTTAATTTGAAAGTCACATTCCTGACTGCGCCACTCTCACTTATGAAATCGAGGACGACACTCAACCTCACGGCCCCTAAACCCACCATGTGAGATTCACGCCCCCCCTTTGACTGCGCCGATGGCGAGGAAGATTATATAATTGCCTGGGAATTTTTTAAAAAGTCAAAGCAATCAGACATTGTGCAAAAATAAAATTATTCAAAATAAAGCTAGTCAACTAATCTTATTTACTATATAATAAGACTACTCAACTATCTCTATTTGAATATTATGCGACAAGTAACTGATAAAGAAATAGAAAATCGTCTCCGTTTAGATAACCCCTGGTGGCAGGCGGGGCAGGGAATTGAGTCGGATTATCTGGAATTTCCTCGAAGGGCTTACTTGCGAGGGTTTTCACGGCTCATTAGTGAATCAACGGTAAATCGTGCCGTGATCTTGCTGGGGCCTCGTCGTGTCGGCAAAACAATCCTGGTTTTTCACACGATTCAATGGTTAATGGATGAAGCCGAAATCAGTGGACGGGACATTCTTTATCTTTCTCTCGAAACTCCAAGCTATTCCGTACTCGCTCTTGAGTCTTTGGTGCGTCGTTTTCAAGACATATTTCCGCGTCCACAGGGTACTCCTCTTTTTGTGTTTTTCGATGAAATACAATATTTCAAGAATTGGGAAATACATCTCAAATCATTGGTTGATACTTTCCGTGAGATTTGTTTCGTGGCGACAGGTTCCGCCACCGCCGCCTTAAAAACAAAAAGCGTAGAATCGGGAGCCGGTCGTTTTACGGAATTTCGACTTCCTCCACTGACATTTGCGGAGTATCTAAGTTTTGTTCAGAAAAAAAAGGATTTCATTGTTGAGCCGTTTGGGGGAGATAATCAAAGTCATTTTACAACTCAAAATATTTATGGACTAAATGAAGAATTCATAAATTACCTGAATTATGGCGCTTTCCCGGAAGCAGTATTTTCCAAACAAATTCAGGGTAATCCCCAGCGTTATATCAAAAGTGACATCATTGACAAAGTCCTTTTGCGGGATTTGCCGAGTCTTTACGGAATCAGCGATATACAGGAACTCAACCGTTTGTTTAATACCTTGGCTTACAACAGCGGTTTGGAGA
Source organism: Candidatus Lambdaproteobacteria bacterium (assembly GCA_012964265.1). Lineage (GTDB taxonomy): Bacteria > SAR324 > SAR324 > SAR324 > NAC60-12 > Arctic96AD-7. The sequence goes on along the minus strand of DTUH01000032.1, from coordinate 1,840 downwards.
TCAGTCTTGGCAAATTATCAAAATCTTCAAATGTTGCCAAGAATACCTTGACGCGCTACCTTGAATATCTTGAAGCAGCATTCCTCATCAAACGCATAAACAGGCTGGATGCCGATGCGCGACATTTCAAACGCATGACTGCTTTCAAAGTTTATTTGACGAATCCAACCATGCGCGCAGCTCTTTTCGGGCCGATTACAGAGCAACATGAAGCCATCGGACAACTGGCAGAAACCGCTGTTTTCAGTCAGTGGCTTCACAATGCAAAATATATTGAGTCATTATATTATGCTCGTTGGAAAACCGGAGAAGTCGATATGGTTAGTTTGGAACCGGGAACTCAACGCCCCCGATTCGCCATAGTAATCAAGTGGTCAGACAAAATAGCAGAGCAACCGAAAGAGTTGCGTCAACTTGCTTTATTTGCAAAACGGCATCAATTACTGCGACCTCCTCTTGTAACCACATGCACGAAATCCGGAACAATTCAAGTGGAGGGACTTGAAATGGAATTGACACCTACAGCTTTACATTGTTACACAGTTGCACGCAAAACTTTAGAGCACGAACAAAATCATTAAAAAAAGTTGAATATTCGAATTTTAAATCAAACCTATACTCTCCTTCCAGTTTGCAGAAGATATTCGCAACGGGCTTTAGAATTTTTTGATCGTCGGCTTTGAGGTATCGGACGCATTTTGCAAGTGCGCTGGTATCGAGATAAACCAGAGACATCAGCGCTCCTCCCGCTCCATTCTCAGCAATTCTTCGCTGCTCACTTCTTGAAAAGGTAGACGTTCCCTTAAGTTTTAATGATTTGGCCGAGAAAGTTTTTCTCGTATAGGAAGGATACGGGCAATGGGTCTGTTATGACGGGTCACTATCAACTCATGATCTTCAGCTACCAGTGCAACCAGATTTCCCAGTTGATTCCGCATTTCTCGAATAGATAATGTTCGCATTGCTTAACCTCGCTATATGTTCTTCATAAATATATTTGTAGTGAATTTTTTTTAAAAAAGCAAGTTTTATGATTTGGCCGGCTGAATACCGTTGCTGTGAAAATTCATAATCCGGGCTCGAAAATTATGATTGCTATGTGTATCCTGATTCTTGTTTGAAAATATTTTGGATTTGCGGGAGAAAAAATCCGTAATCATCTGATTGAAATCGGCAATTTCCGTGGAATTCGTATTCCTAAATCCCTACTGGAAATTTCCGGTCTGGAGAATGAAATTGAAATGAAGGTTCAAGGAAGCTCACTTGTTTTGAAAGCACCGGAACACCCCCGCGCCCACTGGGAAGAGGCTTTTGCAAAAGACACAACCAACGAATTGGATGTAGAGGAAGAAGAATGGTCAGCCTTTACTAACGATTTTGATGAGGAAGAGTGGAAGTGGGAGTAGCTCGACCTCCTTCTTTTCAGAAGATTCCGATCTCTGGAACAATTATTCTCTGATGGCAGACAATCGTTTACATTTGCAGCATGGACCAATTGATATCATTGCCCATGTTGATGCACCGAAAGAAGTACGGGAACGTTTATATTCAGGGGCGCAAAAACGATTCTGTACTGTCCTCGATGAACTGGTCGCGGAAATGGAATTGCTGAAACAGCCATGTAGTTCGAGCCAACCGGAACCTCGTGGCAACATTGCGAAAAAAATGTGTTTCGCAGTGAGTGGTTCCGGGATTTTTGTGACGCCGATGGCAGCAGTGGCTGGAGCCGTAGCTGATGAGATTCTGGAAGCAATGCTGTTTGAAGCAAAAAATCCGGATCCTTGCCTTGAAGAAATTCAGAGAATGTATGTCAATAATGGAGGCGACATTGCTTTTTGGC
>DTUH01000031.1 GCA_012964265.1 Candidatus Lambdaproteobacteria bacterium | reverse complement strand
GCGCTGTCAGTGTCTTTTGGTGTTTGGATTGCCACTACTGAATTGAGCCGGTCTTTTATCGGCACAAATAGTTTCAATCCCATTGTCTCAATTCCAGCTTGTAAAGCAATGGAACTGGTTCTATGACGTTCAAAACGCAAAGGCAGGGTTTCTTCACAAATTTGCCGCAGCGCTTCGTGCAAAGCTAAAATACCGGGAACCGGCGCAGTATAGTGATATTGTTGTGCCCCCCAAAATGTTTGTGCGCGCATTGCATCAAGACACCAGTGCGGTTGACGTTCTTTTCGGGACTCGACCGTCTCCCAGGCATCTTCCGAAAATGCGATCAATGAAACTCCTGGAATTGAAGAAAGCCCTTTTTGACCACCTGCAATGGCGACATCAACTCCCCACTCATCCATTTGCATGGGCATCGTAGTCAAGGTGCAAACCGCATCAACAACCACAAGTACACCATGCTCCTTTGCCAGCTTTGAAACTTCCGGCAGACACTTCATTTCTACACCACAGGAAGTTTCCCCCTGCGCCATTGTGATCACATCAAAGTGTTTTTTTGACAATGCTTCCCGGACTTGTTCCAATCGAACAGGTTTAATTCCCTCTGATTTTATCACAGTTAAGTCTGCCCCGACACCTTCAGCCATTTCCGCCATACGTCCGCTGAATGTTCCCATAGACAAAGCTAAAACACTTCTGCCCGGCCACAGCAAATTTGTGATAGCCATTTCCATTGCCGCCGAAGCCGGTCCAGAAACTCCAATAATTTTTTCTGAAACTGTCTGAAAAGCATAACGTCCCATGAGCTTGACATTGCTTATCACCGCATCCATGGTTTCACCCAGATGATTGATCACAACTCCATTTGCGCGGGCAACTGCATGAGAAATCGGCACGGGCCCTGCTCCCATCAGCAAAAGTGGTTCTGTCGGCAGGATGTCATCCAGGTGTTGTGTTTCAGGAGGAGAATAGGGCATCTGAGCAGGATCAGTTGAGGTGAAAGCTTTGCTTTTTTGCCTATGCAAATTCTACGCTCAGGGGAAGGAAAGTACACAAACTTCGGGCTTTTTGTCAAGAAAAATAAGGGTACCATTTTTTCTACACACTTTCAAGAAATCGGATATCGACTCTTGATCGTTTTGTGATCAACTCCGAGTATGGTCGCCAACTTGTGAATGTTTAATTCACCACTCTTTTTTTTGTATTCCGGACGTTCCGCCAGTTCTTTCAAAGCTACATCCAAAAGCGCGTCCCGCCATTTTTCGCCACGTTTCGCAAAACTGGTTTGCGGCCACTGTTGCAGTAATTCCTGAACCGTATCCACAAAAAACTCATCCTGCGTCGGTTCCCGATTTTCAGCAAAATAATTTGAAATCTCTTTTTGCGTCAAAGCATGAGATTGAGGCATTTGCGACTGCAGAACAAGATGATCTAAAATGCGCTGAACATCCCGCACGTTTCCGGACAAACTAGATTGCTGTAAGCGGCGAATCAATTCGTCCATAGCCGTTTCCTCAAATTCCAATTTCAGGTAATGTTCTGTTTCCTGGAGGTCTGCGAGAATCACCGGTATATCTTCCGGACGTTCCCGGAGCGGCGGAATGATGTAGCGAAATGAGGAGATCCGAAAGTGGAAATCCTGTGATAATTCGTTTGTTTGCAGCATCTCTTCTACATCACGGTTGGTAGCGCAAATCAGTTGAAAATCGCTCTCCTGTACATCGAGGGAACCAAGTGTCCGGAAACGTTTGCTTTCCACTGCATCGATCAACAGGCGTTGTACTTCCAGAGGTATATCACCGATTTCATCCAGAAACAAAGTACCACCGTCAGCTTCCTCCAGCATTCCCGATTTTTGGGTTTCGGCTCCGGTGAAAGCTCCTTTGACGTGACCGAACAATTGGCTTTTAACAAGATTCAAATCCGCTCCCCGAAATTCTCCGCACACCACATGCTGAAAACTATTTTCTGCTTTTACGCTCAACTGGTGAAGCTGACGTGCAAGTGTGGTTTTTCCGGTTCCGGTTTCACCCAAAAGCAAAACGGGGTGTCCCATTCCCTGCGCTAATATTGTCAATTCCCGAAGAATCTTTTGCATAGCCGAAGAATGAAAGATGATCTCATGGAAATTGATTGGTTTTATGTTTTTGTAGCAGGAGAGGTTGCAGTCATAGTTTTTTGTTTTTGGTGGAGCAAACAGGAACCATTCTGGCTGGATACAATATGGGATAAATTAATGTCCTGGCCGTTGCCACTGGCATTCTTTCTGTTAATGCTTTACCTGGCAGAGCCGCCTGACTATGGAGTTGTAATTACATTTGATGAGCGGGAGAAGATCTTTCAGGCAGAAAACGCAAGGAGGGCTGATGAGATTATAGCCAGGAGGAAGAGAGGTGGTATGAAGTTAAAGAAGCCTGAACACAAGGCACAGAAGCTTGATGATGGTATCTACAATAAGGATATCCCGATTGAGGATCTGATGCAGGGATTCAAGGGCTTTCTTTAGTTTGGTAAAAAAACCAGGGGTAAGTTTTCAGAGAATCAGCAAATCAAAACTCATCAAACCTCGCGTTCACCCAAATTTCCGTAGCGGTGATAATCTACGGAGATACTTTGCTCCCGTAAATAACGAAGCATTTCGATTCGGCCTTCGGACAGTGGAACGTGGCGGGAAATGTATTTGCCCAATTTGGCGGCTGCCTGATGAATTGTTTTGGGTACACGGGCGGGATGGGCGTAGCGTAATCGGTCGATGCCGGTCGCAGGGTTAGTTGTCGAAAATCGTTTGGCAAGTTCTTCATCGGTTTCTGTGTGAAAATTCACTGTATCACACAAGTTTTTTCCTTCGCGACTCGCGAGAAATTCAGTGACTGAATTATTCAAATTCGGCGGCAAACTTACTTCCACTGTACATTTCGCAATTCGTGTGGCGGCAATTCGGATAAGCGTTTCAAAGAGTCCGTCGTCCGGATGCAAGCGCACTGTAACCTTTCCGACTGGAAGGTAACGGAACAAATTGTCCTGGCCGCGCAACCGGAAAAAATCCTGCTCTCCGGAAAATTCCCTTTCGTACTGAAAGAGGCAGCTGTAAATTGCCTGAATGGTTTTATGTAATTCGATTCGAATTTCAGCATGTTCATTACGGGCGAGTTGAGACTGCCAGTTTCGCGCTAGAAAAAGCAAGCGAGCCTTACACGGTGATCCTTCCCGCAACGGCCCTTGTGTCGGGGCCTCGCTTTCCTCAATTTTACAAAACTGCACGGCGTAGTTCGGACTTCCGGCTTTGATTCCGGCGCCGATAGCAGAAAGCCCCATGCCGCCGAATGATTGACGCAGGACTATCGCTCCGGTCGTTACACGGTTAATGTAAAGGTTACCGGCTTTAATTTTTTCCGACCATAATTTTTGCTCCCGCGGATCCAAACTTTCGAGTCCGGAGGTCAGACCATAAGCGGTATCATTGACAATTTTGATTGCGTCTTCAAGCGACTCCGCCCGCATCACCGAGAGCAGCGGCCCGAAAAATTCTGTTTGATGTGAAAAACTTCCGCGCCGTACGCCCCACTTTACTGCGGGATACCAAAGTTTTGGATTTGTTTCATCACATTTTCCCTGCAAGGCCCAGCTTTCCGCACCAACGGAAGCACCGTTGGCAGACGTTCCGGCTCCCGGTTCCAAATTTTCCAATCCTTTCCGCAAATCTGCCAGCGGTTCCCGGATGAGCGGTCCCATTTTGTTTGAAAAATTCCAAACCGAACCGACTTTCAAGGTTTGAATCGCATCCAGCAACTGCCTGCGAAAAGTCGTGTCTTCGTAAACTTCACGTTCCAGAACCAGCAGCGAGGTCGCCGAGCATTTTTGACCACTGTGACTGAAGGCGGAATGTAAAACGTGTTCGATTGCCTGGTCACGGTCAGCCATGGCGGTGACAATGGTCGCGTTTTTTCCGCCGGTTTCCGCCGACAATTCTGCGTCCGGACGTTTTTCAAGCAACTTCAAAGCGGTTTGGGTGCCTCCGGTGAAAATGATTGCGTCCACGTCAGGATGTCCGGAAAGCGTTTGGATCAGGTTACCGTCCTCGCAGGTCACAAGTTGCAATGCTTCACGAGGAATTCCGGCATCCCAAAAACATTTTGCGATTTCCGCACCCAAAGGAAAAGCCAGCGGTGAAGGTTTGAACAGCACGGTGTTTCCGCAAGCAAGCGCAGCGGCAACGCCTCCGGTCGGAATCGCAATCGGAAAATTCCACGGCGGAATCACCAGAACCACTCCAAGCGGTGATAATTTTAGCGATGTTTGCTGTTCCAGCAAACGTAGAGAATGCGGATAATATTCGATAAAATCAATTGCTTCCGAAATTTCCGGATCGCTTTCATAAAAAATTTTTCCGCAAACGGCTGCAGCCACGCCGATTAAATCACCACGCCTTTTCCGCATGTTCAGTGCAGCTCCGGAAAGCAATTCGTGCCGT
>DTUH01000030.1 GCA_012964265.1 Candidatus Lambdaproteobacteria bacterium | reverse complement strand
CAGGCACAATTTCCTGCTATTCCGGAGACGTTTTAAGCGGATTGGAATTTGTTCTAAATGAAGAGGAACTTCAAAACGAAATCGAATTCGATAATTCCAAAATCCCATTCCCTTTTCGAACATGTAACGAACTTTTTGAGCTCTGTACAAAAACCGGAATGACATACAGGGAGTTGATGTGGATCAACGAACAAACATGGCGTTCAGAATCTGACATTTGGTCGGGACTGATTGAGCTATGGGGAGCAATGCAGGAATGCACTCAGCGCGGTATGAACTCAACTGAAACTCACCTACCGGGTGGATTGAATGTACGCAGACGCGCTCCGGAATTATACAGGGAATTAGTCCAGGATCCTGAAACTTCACCTGCAGAAATGATGGACTGGGTAAGTTTATTTGCTATGGCAGTCAACGAAGAAAATGCTGCAGGAGGGAGAATAGTTACCGCACCAACGAATGGCGGTGGTGGAGTTATTCCGGCTGTAATGCACTATTGTCATCGTTTTCGTTCGGATTTCAACGAAGACAAAATAGTCACTTTTTTGCTCACTGCCGCAGCAATAGGCATCCTTTTCAAAGAAGGCGCTTCTATTTCTGCCGCCGAAGTCGGATGCCAGGGCGAAATTGGAGTTGCCTGTTCCATGGCTGCGGGAGGACTTGCCGCGGTAATGGGATGTACTCCCTGGCAAATCGCGAACGCAGCTGAAATCGGAATGGAACATAATTTAGGTTTGACCTGCGATCCGGTAGGCGGCCTTGTTCAAGTTCCGTGTATTGAACGTAATACGATGGGAGCAATAAAAGCTATTAATGCTGCAAGGTTAGCAAGACGTGGTGACGGGAACCATATAATTTCGCTCGATAAAGTGATCTCTACAATGCACAAAACCGGTAAAGATATGATGCATATTTATAAAGAAACTTCACTGGGTGGACTTGCGGTGAATATACCTGAATGTTGAAATTATGGGTAGAGGTTTCCCTGAATGAATGATGAATCGAAAGGGATGATCTTCGGTGTTTTGGGTGTGGTCTCATTTGGTTTGACACTGCCCGCAACTCGTTTTATTATTCCTTATTTTGAACCTGTTTTCATAGGTTTGGGACGAGCCGTAGTAGCTTCCTTAGTGGCAGCAATATTGTTGGTTATAACAAAACAGACAAGACCAAATCGCCGCCAGTTCTACCAGCTTATAGCAGTGGCATTAGGTGTAGTTATCGGATTTCCCATATTATCCGCATGGGCAATGCAAACGGTTCCGGCTTCCCATGGTGGAGTGGTCCTTGGTGTGCTGCCTTTGGCAACGGCAGTCGCTGCAGCAGTGGTTTCCAATGAGAAACCTTCTATCGGATTCTGGATTTGCGGTCTTGCTGGAAGTATTGTAGTCATCTTGTATGCACTTCTGCAGGGCTTGGGAAGCTTCCAAATTGGTGATTTTTTACTAATTGGAGCAATAGCTAGCGCTGCAATCGGTTATGCTTTAGGAGGAAAACTCTCAAAAGAAATTGGAGGTTGGCAGGTGATTTGTTGGGCCCTGGTGATTTCGTTTCCTTTCATTGTCATTCCGGCGTGGCTTAAAGCACCACAGGCAGATTTTGACAACTTGCCTTTGAGTGTGCTCTTGAGTTTTTTATATTTAGCATTGGTCAGTCAGTTGTTTGGTTTCTTTCTCTGGAACAAAGGTCTTGCTCTGGGAGGAATATCACGTGTCAGTCAAACACAATTATTACAACCTTTTGTAACTTTAGTTGCCTCTGCCTACTTGATTAACGAGACCGTTAATTTACAGACTATTGTCTTTGCCCTGTTAGTTATCGGGACGGTCGCAATTGGAAAAAATATGCCTGTTTATAAACGATGAGCAATCTTCAATGCGAGATTGAACATAAATTATTCTTAAACTATTAACTATCACATACACATGAAAACAGCGCAAACTGATTTAGCCGCACGATATAAGGATTTGCCCAGCATTCCGTCAGATATTGAAATATCGCAAAACGCTGTTATGAAACCGATTGCTGAAATTTCTGAGCAACTTGGAGTACTTGCTGATGATCTGGAACAATATGGAAAATATAAGGCTAAAATCGAAGACAATGTCTGGGAAAGTGTTAAAGACCGTCCGGACGGAAAACTGATATTAGTCTCAGCCGTCACGCCTACTCCGGCGGGTGAAGGAAAAACATGTACTTCAATCGGACTGGCACAAGCTTTCGGTCAACTCGGAGTCAAGCACGCACTGGCGTTACGTGAGCCCAGCATGGGGCCAACATTTGGCATAAAGGGAGGTGCCGCCGGTGGAGGTTATTCCCAGGTCTTACCCATGGAAGATATCAACATGCACTTTACCGGAGATCTTCACGCAATAACTGCGGCGCACAATTTGTTGTCCGCGGTACTTGATAATTCCATGCACTTCGACAACCCTCTGGAAATTGATCTCGAAAAAGTTACATGGAGGCGCACAATTGATTTATGTGACAGACAACTGCGCAATGCTGAAGTTGGACTTGGTTCAAAATTCGACGGTTTCCCGCACAAAACCGGTTTTGATATTGTAGCAGCTTCAGAAGTTATGACGATCATGGCCCTGGCCATAGACATGAGTGATTTACGGGAGCGTCTCGGACGAATCGTTGTGGCCTACAACACTTCCGGAAAACCAGTTTTTGCACGTGAACTTAATTGTATCGGTTCGCTCTGTGTCATTCTGAAAGATGCCCTAAAACCGAACCTTGTTCAGACCTGTGAACACACTCCGGTCTTTGTGCATTGCGGACCATTCGGAAATATCGCACATGGTTCAAACAGTGTACGGGCCACTCGTTTAGCCCTCAAGTTAGCGCCTTATGTTGTGACAGAAGCTGGATTCGCAGCCGATTTAGGTGCAGAAAAATTTGTTAACATCAAGTGTCGTCAAGCCGGTTTGAAACCAAACGGAGCAGTTCTGGTTGCAACGATTCGTGCATTAAAATATCACGGAGGTGTGGAGAAAGAAGATTTGAGTGCGGAAAATGTTGAAGCCTTGAAAATCGGCTGCGAAAATCTGCGTACACATGTGGAAAATCTCCAAAAATACGGATTACCTGTTATTGTAGCCATAAATCGGTTTCCGACTGATACTCCGGAAGAGTTAGACATAGTTCGCCAATTTTGTGAAGAAATTGGAGTTGAGAGTTCCTTAAGCGAAGTCGTTGCACGAGGCGGTGAAGGAGGTCTGGATCTGGCAAAAAAAATTAAACGTATTGTGGATGAAACTCCTGGAACACCTAATTTTTATTATGATAATTCTGATCCGATTAGAAACAAAATTGAAACAATTGCCCGTGAAATTTATCGGGCTGATGGAGTAGACTACACTGAAGAAGCAGAAGTCTCAATAAGTCGTCTGGAACAAAACAACTTGGCGGACTTGCCGATTTGTATGGCTAAAACACAGGCATCTCTTTCAGATGATCCAAAAAAACGCAATGCTCCGCGCGGCTGGCGATTACAGGTTCGGGATGTGAAGGTATCAAATGGCGCCGGATTTATTGTGGCGCTTACCGGGAAAATGATGTTGATGCCCGGAATGCCGCGTGAATCCGCAGTGCAAAAAATTGACATTGATTCGAACGGCCGAATCACAGGACTGTCCTGATTTAAAAAAAGCAAAAAAAGAGTCTTGAAACAAGTAATTTTAGCAAAAAGATATGGAAAATAAACTGAGCTATACAATTCTCTTAAAAAATATTGTCGTTTACGGATTTCATGGAGTCCATCCTGAGGAAAAATCCTTGGGTCAACGTTTTGAAATAGATTTGGAGTACCGGCTGAAAAAACCGGCTGATCCCTGGAAAGATGAGGAGCGCTCTACTATTTCTTATGTGAATGCACACAGTATCATCAGTAAAGTGTGCTCAGAGAAAAGTTTCAATTTGATAGAAACTCTCGGCAACCGAATTGTTGAAGAAATGAAGCAAAACTATTTGGTTGACATCATAGTTGTACGTATCCGAAAACCTTCGGTACCTATTCAGGGTATTTTGGATTATGTAGAAGTAGAGGTGATCTGGAAGGCAGAAAAAGAATAGGTATTTAAAAAACAAATGCAATGACAGATATTTACGAATTTCTTGAATCTCATAAAATTTCTTATGAACGCCATGATCATCCTGCTGTTTTTACAGTTGAAGAATCGAAACGGCTCTCTCCAGAATTGGATGGAGCGTCAACAAAAAATTTATTTCTTCGAGACAAAAAAGGTTCGAGGCATTTTTTAGTAACGGTTCCGGAAGATAAAAAAGTTGATCTCAAAACATTGTCTTCCGCCTTGGATTCTTCCCGTTTAAGTTTTGCTTCTCCGGAACGCTTGAAAACGCATTTGGGAATTGAGCCCGGTTCGGTTAGTTTGCTGGCTGTGTTAAACGATACCGAAAAAAATGTTGAGGTTTTCATTGACCAGGAAATTTGGGAAGATGAAGCAATTTTGTGTCATCCGTTGGT
>DTUH01000029.1 GCA_012964265.1 Candidatus Lambdaproteobacteria bacterium | reverse complement strand
CCAACCGATCTTTGCACTTTTGGATGTAGCTACTGTCTTGAATTGGATGCAACTGTAGATTAACAATGGTATCTGGATTCATGGTTTTTCCTTATGTGGTTGAAACATTAGACGAGTTGATTCTGCTGACAGGTATTCTAAAAAAATTGTTGAGCAATGGCAACACTGTTTAAAACAATTTGCCACCTACGTTTTCAAAACACACTTCAATTCCTTCAGAGCAAGCATCTTTGTGTGTCGGGAACTTAACATCCGGAATGTGCTGGAATCAACGTCATTCACCCCATTACCCTTCACTGTTCTCGGAACTTTAGTGAATACTCAGGTCGTTTTTAGCCAGCATGGTGAAAGCACCGAGGGCGACTTGCCTTTTTTACTTGTAAATCGGGTTTTTTCTTTAAGTAAAGAGTTGACAACTCATTAATCACCAATCTATACTCTTACTCAAAGAATACGAACTCGCTTAAGCTGTTCATGAAACTTCGGTGTGGATTGTATTTGTTCATGTTGTTAATTTCACTAAAAAAGGAATCATGATAAAACATCAAGGAGGCTGCCACTGCGGCCAGGTTCGTTTCACGACGGAGTACGATCCCATGATGATCTTCCAGTGCAACTGCACGCGCTGCCGACGGATGTCGGGTACTGTCAGCGTGGGGGCTATGTTCGGCAGCAGTGAAGTCAAAATCACCGGTACCCCCAAGGAATACACCTGCAATGGGGGCAGCGGCATGTTGGTACACAACCATTTTTGCACTGAATGCGGGACTCGCGTGTACACCATGCCAGAAGCAATGGAGGGATTTATGGGCATTACGCTGGGTGCCTTCGACGATTCCTTGCAGTTTGAACCTCGGGCAGAGATCTTCGCAAATTACAAAATGAAGTGGCTCAGCGACAACGGCTGCATCAAGGAGTCCTTTGAGGAAGGTGCCGTGGCGGAGAGGATCCAGCTATTGATGGAGAACTTGGAGCAACGAGGCTAATTCAGCCGGAAGGCCACCAGCGTCATGTCGTCTCGAAAAGGTTGGGTGCCTCTGTGATTATCGAGTGCGATCTGGACATTGTTGATGATCCGACTGGGGTCGTAATCGTTCCACATGGATAAGATATTGAGGAGCCGGTCTTTTCCAAACAACACGTGGGTCGGCTCCTCACTCATCACGTCCATTATCCCATCGGTAAGCATGACCACGATATGGTCTGCAATATTGACTTCGTGTGTGTCGAACGCATAGTTTATTGGCGTTCTCGATCCACCTGCCGACTTTCTGTTTCCTTTCACCTCAATGGTCTGGCCATCGAGCGGCAACAAAAAGATGCTTGATCGTGCACCTGCAAACTGGAGAGTTTTAGTCTTCTTGTTCAACAAACATATTGAGCCGTCAAAACCATCATTGGATTTCACCTTGCTGTCATCATGCTGACCCAGCATGGTTGAAATTAAATTGTGTGCCGAGGTCAGGTACTCTCCTGCCGTGCTTACATCGGGGTCATGAATCAGTCGGTCAAAAATTGACCCGGTCAGAGTAGACAACAATGCTCCTGGAACCCCGTGTCCGGTGCAGTCAATGACCGCAATCAGGATCGTCTCTCCCAAATCCTTGATGACATAAAAATCCCCCCCAACCACATTCAGGGGTTTCCAAATCCTGTCAATGAGTAAATCATCTGGAAGCGAACTCGGCAGCATTGCACCCTGAATTCTTGAAGCATATTGTATAGATTTTCTCACTTCTTCTTGTGCCTCCAGCGCCACGGCCTTCTGTCGTTCAAGCTCCTTGGCAAGATTGCCCCCTAACTTGACTTGCATTTCCAGCTTCTTGATTTGTTTTGTTTGATTGGAAATTTCAGATTCCAGCCTTTCGACTTCAGTCAAATCAATGTCTGTTTCCTCACTGTCGGGACTAACCATGATTGCTTCTCTACTAATTCTTGGTTGATTGCTGTATGATGTTTTGTAACTGAGGAATCAGTTCAGTAATGGCTTTTTTTGAGTCCTCATTCAAAACCAAAGGATCAATTTCCAAATCAAGCCCTTTGGAGTGGAACGACAAATTCCCTGACAAGTCTTTTCTTGTTTTGTGTCCGTTAACAGTGTAGGTTTTGATGGGACGGGCAAACCCCTTGACATGGATTTCCTGATTTGGCTCAAAATCAAAATGCTCTTGAGTCAGCAGCATGGTTTCCTCACTGATGAGAACTTCGCCAACCCCCGACGCCGATTCCAGTCTGGAGGCCAGGTTCACTTGATTTCCAACTGCAGTGTAATCCAATCGGTTTTCGGAGCCGAAGTTTCCCACCGTACAGATGCCGGAGTTGATGCCGCAGCGGATGTTGAACGGGCGCGTCACCCCCATCTTGTTCAATTCGTGATTGAGGAGTTTCACCTTTTCCTGCATGGACAACGCCATGGTGACGCACTTGACGGCATCATGCTGCGGACCCAGCGTTTCAGGGTCACCAAAAAAGGCCATGATGGAGTCGCCGATGTACTTGTCGATTGTAGCACCGTGCGATATGGCGACTATGGCCATCTCATTCAGGTACGCATTGAGGGAGCGCGTCAGGATTTCTGGCTCGAGTTGGTCGGTGATTTCGGTAAACGAGACAATGTCCGAAAAAAAAACCGTCAGGTACTTCCGGTCGGCTCCCACCCGTACTTCAGCCTTTCCTGAAAAGATGGATTCATATACTTGGGGAGAGAGATATTTTGACAGTTTGACGGAAAGGGTTTCGAGTTTGGTGTTCTGCTCGCTCAGTGTTTGGTTTAGTTCCACCTGCTCTTTGGACATACGGTTCAGTTCAGCCTCTGTCCGATCTGACATCTTTACAAGACGTCGGGTCTGTTTCAGAAGTTTTTCATAGCCCTTGAGTAAGAGCTTATTCTGTTCTGCATCAAAGCTGTTACTCGATTCTTTTTCCTTAGCATCATTCAGTAATGCTTCTTCCTGCTTAAACAGTCCGCCACTCATGGAACAATCCATGCTTTCAACACAAAAAGCACATCCGGACTTTCCACAAAATCGAATTCAAACTTTGAGGATTTCCTTGCAATCTCAATGAAGCCAAGTCCGGCTCCCTTGCTGCCCTCCGGAGGGCCTTCCCTCAAACGCTGCTTGTATGCTTTCCGGAGGTCCTTGGAATCCATTTGTTGCAAATCCTTCAAGTTTTCTTTTAGTCGTTCGACGTTTTCTGCGTTCATCGGATTTATGGCCTCAACAATGAAGCCGTCGTTGGAGTGACCAATGGCCACTGTCCCGATTCCGCCAAGTGCGAGTCGTTCCTCTGAGTAGCGGATGATATTTTGAGCCTGCTCCACAAAAATACCGAAAACCCTGGTGGTAAGGTTTTCATTGTTGTCAATGTCGGTAACTTGCTCTCGGACAATGCCTGAGATGGCGGTCAAAACCTCTTCTGATAAAAGCCCGGAATAACAAAAGAAAGTTCCCCGGCTGAGGAGCAATTTATGAAAATCATGTGAGTCCATGTTTGTTCCTTTTCTTTTATCTCCAACAGGAATATCAAATTTCAACTAATTGGTAATCGGCCTCTTCCATGTCCTCTCCAAAATCTTCTCCTGCCTCCTTCATGGAATTGTCCGTGGAGCGGTAACGCCATTCAATGGAGACACTTTTACCTGCTACAGCTGCATCTTCCAGTACTTCAAAAAAATCAAAAAGGAACTTTGCCGATGAACTGTTGAAATAGCGCAATTCCAAGCTGACGGAATACACGTCGCATGCCTTCAGTTTTTCTGCGAGCGATTCCAGAATCGGCTCGGCAAAGGCTGTGATATCTTCGGGGTAGCACTCCCCTTTCATTTCCAGGGCTGTCTCTGAAATTGAGATTTCTGGAGTTCGGTTTGTGGCTTCTAGGTGCATGATTCCTTTATCAATATAATTGTTAATAATCCGATTTTATTGTCGTTGATCCAGGTTTTCCATCAGCATCTGGATGCGCTCAAGAGAGCCGTTGTCCTCAAAGGATTCCACAATACAGCCTTCTCCATTGAACCATACGGGTTTGGTCTTGTTCCAGATTTCAACCTTGGGCGTGAACGCCAGTGGGTTGTCAAAACTTCCAACGTGGATATACACCATCCCGGCGATCAGATCCGGCTTCGTCACGATGTTGTTTCCGCAGTTTCCACAAAACTCATAATGCAATTGATTGCCACTGCTTCCCCGGAGGGAGTAGCGCTTGAGTTCTCCCTCAAAGCTCACTTCTTCTTCACCAAATATTGCAGTCACTCCCGTGCCAACACCCAGCATTTTATCGCAGGTTTTGCAGTGGCAGGCCATCACCAGCATGGGGTCGTACTCGGTGGAGAACTTGATGTTGCCGCAGAAGCATCCTCCTTGGTGTTTAATCATAATCCCTCTTTTAGTTTAATGTTTAAAAGAGCAAAGCCTAACACCACCAACAAGAATTGTCAAATTAAATACCACATTTACTTAAGAACTAACCCGAACCACCAATTTCCCAAAGTTT
>DTUH01000028.1 GCA_012964265.1 Candidatus Lambdaproteobacteria bacterium | reverse complement strand
TGTTTACATGGAGGTGGATGCACATCCGGATGACAAGCAGAAAGAGATTGACGACATGACTCTGCATTGTCAGGCAGATTCAGATGAAATGCTTGGCATGGTCGTTTCCGCTGATCCGGGAAAAACCGGATTTTATAAATTTCTGGATGTTAATTCCGGAAATCCCTTCATCAAAGGTGTTCGTCAGGTTTTACACAATCCGGAACAACCACCGGGATACTGCCTCAATCCGGAATTTGTGCAGGGCATCCGTGAGTTGGGAAAACGAAAACTGCTTTTCGATCTCTGTGTTCGTCCTGCGGAACTTCATGATGCGGTTGAACTTTGCAGTCAAGTTCCGGAAACAAATTTTGTTCTCGATCATTGCGGAAATGCTGATCCCTACATTGTAAACGGTCAACGAGAAATCACTTCCTCCAGCTCTGAAACGACTTATGTACACTCCAAAGAAAATTGGCAAAAAGGAATTTACGAATTAGGAAAACTTAAAAACGTGTACTGCAAAATTTCCGGAATAGTTGCTCGTGCGGAAACCGGTTGGAATGCAGAAACTCTGGCTCCGACAGTCAATGCCTGCCTTGGGGCCTTTGGTGAGGACCGAGTGTTGTTTGGTGGTGATTGGCCGGTTTGCACTCTTGGTTCGAGCTTGTCGCAGTGGATAGCGGCACTCAAGCAAATCGTTGCCAAGCGCCCTGCTGCAATGCAGGAAAAACTGTTTAGCTTGAATGCAGAACAACTCTATCAACTTTAGTAGTTGGCCGCAATTTTTCACAAATAATGACGGATAAATAATATCCGTATGTATCAGCGAAAACCTGCGTCTGAAACCCTTAACCTGAAACATTGGAAATATTATGCTAAAAAATATTGATCCACTACTAAATCCAAACTTGCTCTACATCCTCCGTGCAATGGGACACGGAGACGTGCTGACCATCGTTGACAGCAATTTCCCTGCAGATTCAGTGGCTTCCACAACGGTTCATGGCGAAGTGATTCGGCTGGATGGCGCAGGAATACCGGAAGTTGCCCGGGCAATTTTTTCGGTTTTTCCACTGGACAGTTTCATAGAAGCTCCAATTCAGTATATGCAGGTGGTCGGGGAACCGGAAACCACGCTTGAAGTGCACAACGATTTACATAAAATCGCATTAGAATTTTCGGATCGTGAATGGAAAATGGATTCGGTAGAACGACATAGTTTTTATGAACAATCCCGAAAAACTTACGCAGTGATAGCTACCGCAGAACGTCGTCCTTACGGTTGTTTCATGATCACAAAAGGAGTGATTGCACCTGATGGTAAAGTAATGTAGATAATAAAATGTTCACCCAGCTTCAAAGAAAAGTAATACATGGATTTAGGACTGAGAGATAAAATTGTACTCGTTACAGGCGGAGCAAAGGGAATCGGTGCCGCAACCGTAAAAGCCTTTATGGCAGAAGACTGCAAAGTGGTAGTAGTTGATCGGGACGCAGAAGCCGGTTCTTCATTAGCGAAATCCTCAGGTTCAAAAGTTCGTTTTATTGAAGCCGACCTTACAGATTTGGTATCCTGTAAACAAGCCGTGGAACAAACAATTTCGTTGTTTGGTGGACTGGACGTACTGGTGAATAATGCAGGATTCAACGATGGTCTTGGCCTTGAAACTCCACCGGAAGAATTCATGATTTCAGTGCAAAAAAATCTACTGCATGTTTATGCAATGACGCATTTTGCATTGCCGCAACTCCGTAAAGGACCCGGATGCATCCTTAATCTCGGCTCAAAAGTTTCTGTTACAGGACAAGGCAAAACTTCCGCTTATGCTGCCGCAAAGGGGGCAATCAGTGCGCTTACCCGCGAATGGGCGGTAGCTTTGGCTCCGTATAAAATTCGCGTTAATTGTGTTATTCCCGCAGAATGTCTCACTGATCAATACGAGCAATTTTTCCAAACCCAAACTAATCCGGAAGCTACCAAAAAGGCCATCGCTGACCTCGTTCCGTTTGCACAGAGACTTACGACACCTGAAGAAATCGCACAAACCATTGTCTTTCTGGCTTCCAACCGTTCTTCTCACACCACCGGACAATTCATCTTTGTAGATGGTGGTTATACCCATTTTGACCGGGCAGTTGGACATGAGCACAACAAATGGTGAAACTTAAATGAATAAAAAATATTTGCTGGGAGTGGATGGGGGTACAGAAGGAATCCGTGCCGGAATATTTGATTTTTCCGGAACCGCGCTCGCTTATGCTTCCACGACTTATCCAACTCAGTTTCCTGCTCCAAGCTGGGCAGAACAGGACCCTGACGACTGGTGGGATGCACTCGGCAAGTCAGTCAGGAAAGCGATTCAGGATTCCGGAATCGGTGTTGATCAAATTGCAACTATGGCAGTAGATACGACTTGTTGCAGCGTCGTGGCCCTGGATGCTTCCGGAAATCCTGTGCGTCCGGCACTGATTTGGATGGATGTGCGCAGTGCAGAGCAAGCTGAGCAAAGTGTCGAAACTGGGGATGTTGCTTTGCGTATTAACAGCAACGGCAACGGTCCCGTTTCGGCAGAGTGGATGATTCCCAAAGCCCTCTGGATCAAGCAGAATGAACCAGAAATTTTTGAACGTGCAGTTATTATTTGCGAATATCA
Source organism: Candidatus Lambdaproteobacteria bacterium (assembly GCA_012964265.1). Classification (GTDB taxonomy): domain Bacteria; phylum SAR324; class SAR324; order SAR324; family NAC60-12; genus Arctic96AD-7. Next base: position 1,882 of record DTUH01000028.1, on the reverse strand, counting down.
GGATTACATCAATCTGCACCTTACGGGTCGTTTGGTCGCCAGTATCAACAATGTTTCCGTTCGCTGGCATTGCGATTACTCCAGAGATGGAGTACCAAAATCGTTACTGGAAAAACTTGATTTGGAGGAACTTGCCGAAAAGTGGCCCCAGGAAGTACTTCAACTCGGAGAGGTGGTCGGAGGTTTGACCCATAGAGCGGCTGAACATCTTGGCTTAACTCCTGATTTGCCTGTAGTGCAAGGCGGTGCAGACGCACAAATAGGTATGATCGGCCTTGGAGTGATTAAACCGGGAAGTCTTGCTTTAATCACCGGCTCTTCTCATCTTCATCTGGGATTGAGTGAAAAACCATTTCACGGGACCGGAATTTGGGGTACCTATGCGGATGCACTTTTACCGGGACTTCACTCAGTGGAGGGTGGGCAAACCTCAACTGGTTCAGTCGTCAACTGGCTCAAAAATTTGTTTGGAGAGTCAGATTATGTCGCACTCAACCGTGATGCTATGAAACTTCCTCCCGGTTCAGAAAACTTGATTGTTCAGGAACATTTTCAAGGAAATCGTACACCACACACTGACCCAAGGTCGCGGGGAGCTTTTCACGGATTGACCCTAAAACATGGCCGAGCGCATCTTTTTAGAGCAACCATTGAGGGAGTAGCCTTTGGCACTGAGTTGATTCTGGAATCTATGCGCAATAACGGGTTTTTCCCGGAGAGTGTTGTCGTTTCCGGAGGAGCAACACGCTCCGAATTGTGGCTTCAAGTACATGCAGATGTATCAAATCTGCCTCTGACTATCACTAAAAACCCTGATGCACCTTTGCTTGGATGCGCCATTCTCGCCGCAGTTGGAGCTGAAATATATGAAGACATTCCGACAGCAGTTGAGCAAATGGTACAAATTGAACGCGTGATTGAACCAAATGACCAAATTCATGCAGAGTATCAGCCTTTTTATGAATCATACAAGGCAAGCTACAAAGAATTGAGAAACATAAGAAAAAAACTGGCGGATTAATGTTTTTTATTTGACATTTTAACATAGAAAGTATAAATTCCTCACATTATGAAACAAATGCTCGCCAATAACCGCAAGCGGCTGATTCTTGAAACCCTCAAAAAGAAGGGGGGTATTAAGATAACTGAACTCGCTGAAAAACTGAATAAATCACGGATGACAATCACCCGTGATATGGATGAACTTGCAAATAACGGTTTGTTACTGAGAGTTCATGGAGGTGCAGTCAGCAATATAAGCAGAAGTTATGAGCCTCCATATTTTTCAAGGAAAGGTTTGAGGAATGAGGCGAAGCAGGCAATAGCATCTGCCGCCAACGATTTAATAACGGAGGGAAACACACTAATTCTGGATGTTGGTTCAACTACAAGAGAATTGGCTCACCACTTAAAGAGTCGTAAAAACCTGACTGTAATCACACCAAGTTTGGAACATGCTATGGATCTGGCTGGAAATTCAGCAATGAAGCTTATAGTGACTGGTGGAATTGTCAGGTTGGGAGAAATGTCCTTAGTTGGACCAATTTCAGAGAACTCTTTAAAAGAATTCAATGTGGACAAAGCTTTCATCGGAGCTGGTGGAGTGGACCTGAAGGCTGGTCTTACTGAATATAACATGGAAGATGCGCAGGTTAAGAAATACATCATCGAGAACACCAGACAGTCGATTGTTTTGGCAGATTCAACAAAGCTGGGGAGCGTTACTCTTTCAAATGTGATTCCTATGGAAAAAATAGACATTTTGATTACAGATTCTGAAGCTGAACCTGTATTCATAGAAGGTTTGGAAGAAATGGGTGTTCAGGTAATTATTGCAAAACAATTTAAAAAGGAAGTTCGTGAATATTTGGAGGGATGATGT
>DTUH01000027.1 GCA_012964265.1 Candidatus Lambdaproteobacteria bacterium | reverse complement strand
GCCTGCAGCGCAAAACTGGTGTCCATGATTTCCGCGGGATGACCGTCGGCACAGGTGATGTTTACCAGGTCACCGTCTCCAAGCAGATTAAGCCAGCGTCCGTCCGTCATTAGAAAACCGGAAATGTTGTGACGCATTTCCTTTTGTTCTACAGCCATACTTCTCAGTGCCTCCAAATCAAGTTCGATTTTGAAATGTCCTGCGTTACAGATGATTGCGCCGTTTTTCATTTGTGAAAAATGTTCTTTGCGGATCACGTGTTTGTTGCCGGTGACAGTCAGAAAAATATCACCCTGCTGTGCGGCTTCACTCATAGGCATCACCCGCAGTCCGTGCATCAGTGCATCGGCGGCTTTGACGGGATCAACTTCACAAATGATCACATTTGCACCCAAACCCTGAGCACGTTCCGCACAGCCTTTTCCGCACCAACCGTAACCGATGATCACCACGGTTTTTCCGCTGATTACCAAATTGGTGGTGCGCATCACACCATCCCAGACTGATTGTCCTGTACCGTGATAGTTATCAAACAGGTATTTACAGCGGGCATCGTTGATCAAAACCACAGGGAATTCCAACTGTCCCGCTTTTGCTCTGGCTTTAGCACGCAAAACGCCGGTGGTGGTTTCTTCGCAGGCACCAAGAACTTCCGCCAGCAAATCCTTGCGGTCGGTATGCAATAGCTCCACAATATCTCCACCGTCATCGATCAGGATGTGGGGCTTTAAATCAAGAGCCAAATTCATGTACTGACGCATCTCTTCCGGAGTTGCACCATAGCGGGCGTAAACATGCAGCCCTTCAGCAGCCAGTGCTGCCACCACATCGTCCTTGGTTGAATGCGGATTACTGCCTGTAACCGCAACTTCTGCTCCTCCTGAAGCAAAAACCTGGGCCAGATATGCGGTTTTGGCTTCCAGGTGAATGCAGACCAGAACCCGCAAACCACGGAAATACTGCTGTTCTAGGAAATCTGTTTCAATTTGCTGCAGAATGGGCATGTTGCGTTTGACCCACTCTATTTTCTGTTTACCCTCTTCAGCAAGTTGGGGTGCGGCGACGATGTTTTTTTGCATTTATTACTTTTTTCTTATAGAGGTTGTGTGTTTTAACTCTTTTTATAAAACAATCTCGATTTGACGCTTATTCTGTTTCCATTATTTGTAAGAGCAAACGTGCTTTTTCCTGCCAGAATGTTTCTGTAAATTTTTGACTGACAAATTTTTCCCACGCAGACTGGGCCTCATTGTAGCGTCCCTGCTGCCAAAATAATTGTCCCAGCACAAAATTGGTAAAAGGATAAAGCCCAGGAAATTCCAGTTGCAGTTCCAGTAAATCCCGGATTCCACCTTCATATTCGTCAAGTTTCGGATTGTTTTGCAGCAGTAATGCATAGCTTGCAAAGGCCAATTCATAATTACCTTTTTTCAGGTGAACAATTCCCAAATTCATGCGCGCATAATTCAAGCCTGGTTTGAGGGACAAGGCGTGTCGGCTGTTTTCAATAGATGCAGAATAATCACCCAGAAGGTAATATCCCCAACCTAAATTTCCGTACAAGTATGGATCTTCACCAAAGCGCAATGCTATTTCGTATGCTTCAACAGAATCACGGACATCGTTAAGATCATAACGCGCCAGGCCATTCGGCTGTAGTTTATAACCTTTGTAATAATAAACTGTGCCTAAATCCTGATAAAGGTTTTCCAACTGTTCCAGGGTTTCTGCATAGTGCATCCCGTCTTTTAGAGTTGCAAGCGCCGATTCAAATTCCCGTGCTTCAAACAATCCTCTTGCAGTCAAAGCATAATTATCAGTGGGACCTTCTCCAAAGTTTAGATTTTGTGAAAGTTCAAGCCAGCGTTTTAATTTTTCACGAACTTCTTCGCTTAGTTCTTCGTTTTTGCTGCCAAAGAGGTTTTGTAAACTTCTTTGCAACATGGGCCACAAATCCTCGGCGCCAAAACGTCTAAACCTCAAACGCGAAGCCGGCCTCCTTGTATCCCACCACTCATCCCAAAAAGAAAGTTTTTCGGAAGAGGAGCGGTCGTTCGTAAATTGGAATGGTTCCGGTTCACGCTGAAACAATGTGAAGATAAGCACATACAAAGAAAAAATAACAAGTACCACTGAGCCGATTGTTTGCCAGTAAACTTTATGCAGATTACCGGAAATCGGCTCAGGGGGAGCGGCGGCGGTCGGAGTATTACCGGAAAGCACCGCTGATTTTTGCCAGGCCAGTTCCGCGGCCTGTTTCTGTTCCGCAGAGTAGAATCTGTTTCCCAGACGGTAGAAACGCTCGGCGAGGTTTCCGTCAGCTAAGCTTACTTTTGCCAGCAAATTTTCCGCGGATTTATAATCTCCGGAAGTTACAATTTCCTGCGGAACCTCGGTTTCATAAAAACTGACAGTAGTTGACGACATGCGGCTTTTAGTGTTGTGTCTCGTTTTGTGTCCGCCAATCTTCGTAACTCATGCCTGCCAGTCGGGCCTTGCTTTTACGGTGCGATGCCACAATTTTAGCAGTCATGAAATAGCTGATGATGAAACCCGGAACGGCATAAACTAAACTGCCTATTATCATAGACCAGCCCAAATCGATCAACAGAAAATGCGCGCCTGCAATAACCATTTCCCATGTTCCCGCGGTTTCAGAAATGCGTGTGAGAGTTTCTGTAAATAGTTCATAAGACAGGACATTTTTAGTTTCAAGCAGCAAATAGCCTGTCAGCAAAAATAAATAATAAAGCGGCACCATGGTGAGCGGATTTGAAATCCAAACCATGGCAACTCCTACCGGTAAATTAAAATGCCTGCGGAAAATGTAGCGGTAGATACTCCAGACAATGGCGACCAAATACATTTGGGCACCAACTGTTGGAGTTAATCCCAGAAAAACTCCAACCGCAACTCCCAGACTCACTTCCGAAACAGGAGCAGTTGAATGCAAAACGGGATTAATTATTTTCTCTCTGCAAAGATTTATTAATTTATTCATGCTACCAAGTACCCTGGTTTTTCATGGAAGCCCACGGTTCCTGGATTGGCAGAGGATCTCCGGTCTGGAGCAGTTCAATTGAAATTTGATCCGGACTGCGTATAAAGGCCATTTTGCCGTCCTTGGGTGGACGCAAAATAGTCACTCCATTTTTTTGCAGTTTTTCACAAAATTCATAAATATTATCAACTGCATAAGCAACATGTCCAAAATTATCTCCGCTACTGTAAGACTCTTTCTGGTCCCAGTTGTAAGTTAACTCAAGTTGAGCATCATTTTCATCTGCGCCCAAAAAAACCAGTGTGAATTTCCCTTCCGGAACTTCCTTGCGCCTGACTTCGCGCATTCCGAGTTTGTTGACGAAAAAATCAAGTGCGGTTTCAAGATTTTGGACACGAATCATGGTATGTAAATATTTCATATTTTCCTTTTATTTTTTATGTTCACCAGTTTAACTGGCACAAAACGGTTTCCTGCTTATCCGCATCAATTATTACTTGAAAAGTCACCTTTATGCAAGTTTGAGGTGAAGCTTGAGCCTGCTCGAATTTAAGTGAGGCAATGGATTCAATCAAGGTTTGATAGGCAGAATTTCCTGATTTCCGGAAAAGCACTTTTGTTTCCGGATCATAAAGATAGGCGATTTTTTCGCGGGTATCCGCAACGTCGCCGTCACGGTTACGGTCCGCTTTTAAGACTACTGCGTATGTCGAAATTTCCACTGCGGTTTCGTTTCCGGAACTGAGCGCATAACCGGCTTGAATCAGTTCCGATTTTAAGAGCAGCAGGAAACGTTGGAAATCTCCCTGCAATATTATTTTTTGCTGCTCCTGAAATGCTATGCGGTGAAATTCCAGCAAGGGACGCTGTGCCGCAAGAAGCACTACTGAAACGATTGCCAATACGAGCATCAACTCTATCAGAGTGTATCCGGAATAATTTAGGGGACTATCCGGACTTTTATTCATCATGGTGTTTTCCGCGCAGTCCGCCATTGCGCCAACACTTTTGGAACCGCGTCACTGCTTTTTACTTGAAAGAACAAAGTTTTAAGCTTTGGTTCGACTAAGGAAATCTGCCAATGCAATTCAGCGTTTTGTCCCGACAAAGTCACATTTTCCTGGTAACTGCCTGGGATTAACGTATCGTTCAGTTTTGCCAGAGTCCACTTGTCGAGTTGTGATGCCAATTCGGATTTCTGTTTTCTGAGCTGCATTTGCTCAATTGTTTTCTCTGTAATATTGGCAAAACCTGCCACCAGAATCAGCAGCATCGTATTTGCAATCATCACCTCAATCAGTGAAAATCCGGCTTTTATCTGCATGCTTCTCTTTTAAATATTTTTTGCTTTTACTATTCAAATATGTCATAGTTGCCTCAGATGAATTCTATGAAATGATGCTTTCGAAAAAGATTTACTTCAGCGTCACAGAGGTCACAGAGTAAAATAATAAAAACATTTATCAGTGCTTTCCCTAATTCTTATTTAAATACAGTTTGAACAGTTTTTGACTCTGTATAAGTTACTTTAAAACTAAT
>DTUH01000026.1 GCA_012964265.1 Candidatus Lambdaproteobacteria bacterium | reverse complement strand
AAAATAGGGGTTTCCTAAACCCTAGCTCCGTGTTCGAGTCACGGTGGGAGCGCCAGACAAACTGATAATTATTTAAGGCAAAAAAGGATTAAACTAAACAGATTTGACAATTCCGGAAAGCATAGGCCAATCCAGTTGATCAGTCAAGTGATTTCAGTTTTCTGCGTGGCATAGTGTATTTCAGAGAAATAAGTTCCAGTAATGGAAAATATTTATAAAAAAGTTTGCACTTTTCCATTCTTCATGATTTTATGTTGCACAGCATAAAATAATGAAAACCGCATTCAAATTCCAGTGAGCACATTTTGAGTAACAACTTTATGTTTCAAAGGCAAATTTTCCTGGTTGGTCTGATTGTCTCTGCACTTTTCTTGTCCTTGAGTTCAAAGCAGGCATACGCAGAGGAACAACCTATCGCCTTCAGTCACAAGCTCCACACAGTTCAGAATGGAATTGCCTGTCAATACTGCCACCTTTACGCTCGCCGCTCATTCACTTCCGGAGTTCCTCCAGTCAGCACCTGTATCGGTTGCCATGGCCCTCAAGAACAGAAACTTGTTCAACCTGAAAGTGTCGAAGTCAACAAAATGCGAGATTACTGGGCTAAAGGCGAGCCAATCCCCTGGGTCAAAATACATGACATTCCGGATTTTGTACGTTTCCCGCACAAAGAACACATCAATGCAGACAGCAATCGATTTGTGGATGATGCCGGCGCGGGATGCGATCCTGAAAACGCACCTCGAAGTTTGGAATGTAAACTTGCACAGTTCCGGACAGGAGGCGATGAACGTTGCCTGTCCTGTCATGGTGATGTGCGTCAGATGGATGTGATCAAGCAGGTGGACGAAAATTTCGGTGCCATGGGATGGTGTATGGAGTGTCATTTACAAGTAAAAGGTGCAAAAGAACGCAAACGTACCGACAATACACTGGACGGTTGGTATCACGCAAAAGAAATGGATGCGAAACGTGAGGTAGCCATTGGACTTGTCAATGAAAAAGGGTATCATAACCCAAACATGCTTGACTGCTACACCTGCCACTATTAAAAAGCAAAGAGTGAAATATGATGAGGATATCCGCATGACTAAGGGACTTAGCAGACGAAATTTATTCAAATACATGGGAGTCGGAGGGGCAACAGCTGTTGTTGCCGGTTGTGAAAAAAAACCGGAAAAGTTGATCCCTATGTTGGTACCGCCTACGGATTATGAATATACTCCGCAGACTGCCTACCAGTATATGACAACCTGCCGTGAGTGCGATGCGGCTTGCGGTATGATGATTACAACCCGTGAACATCGGGCCCAAAAAGCTGAAGGTAATCCCAACCACCCAATAAATCAAGGCACACTCTGCGCCAGGGGACAGGCTTCCATGCAGTCTCTATACAGCCCAAATCGCCACGCTTTTCCGATTGCAGATGGAAAGCAGATACCCTGGGAAGAGGGAATGCAGCAATTTAACGCCATAATTCAGGCGGCTTCAGGTGCAATTGCCTATCTCGGAAAACCTGCAACAGGCAGCGAAGGTAGTTTTGTAAATGAATGGCTGCAAGCCGTGGGCGGAGGTGAACGTGTAAACTTCGATTTGTTGACTCAAAACAGCCAAACTGCAGCAAACAAAATTGCTTTTGGCCGTGCTGATATTCCTGAATATGCTTTTGAAAAAGCTGGCATTCTCCTTAATTTCAGTGCCGATTTTCTGGAAAACTGGGGAAATAGTGTTGAAAACGCAAGGCGGTTCGCGGATATGCACGCCTACAAAAACGGTAAGAAAAACCGGTTCATCCACATCTCGCCGCATGTTTCTCTGACAGGAGCAAAGTCAGATCGCTGGATTGCGATTAACCCTGGAACAGAGGGCTTGGTTGCTTTGGCGATTGCTTCAGTTATACAGGAGGGCAATGAAACTTACAGATTTTTAACAAAATACCTGAAAGCTTTTACACCTGAAAAAGTTGCTGAAGCGACAGGTGTTTCTGCTGAAATTCTGCGTGAACTTGCCAATGATGCAATGGAGCACGGTCCTGTGCTGGCACTGGGTGGAGGTAATGTTTCCGCAACTGACCAAAACGTGGAGACTTTGGTTGCAGTTAATATTCTGAATGCTGTGTCCGGCGCCCTCAACAAAACAATCCGTTTTTATGACCAAACTGCCGCAGAAAGTTCAACACATCAGGATTTGACTCAGCTAATCAGCGACCTCGAAGCAGGTAAAATAAAGTTACTCATCATTGATGACTCTAATCCGGTTTATGCTCTTCCACCTTCGCTGGGCTTTAAACAAGCCATAAAAAAAGCTTTTGTGGTCAGTTTGGCATCACAAAAAAGTGAAACTTCTCATTCGGCTAATTTGGTTTTACCTGCACTTACTGCTTACGAAAGTTGGGGGGACGCATTTCCGAGGTCAGGTGTACGCAGTATTCAACAGCCAGTAATGTCCACTGTAAATACATTTGACGCAAAAGCACGTGAAGATATTTTGTTGAGTGTCGCTCAAAACGTAAACAATAAATCATTTTCCGGAAATTCAAGCTATCTGGATTATCTTCAGAATAATTGGAAAAAGATTCAAAGAAAAGTTGGTGATACAAAAAAATTCGAAAGTTTCTGGATCGGTGTTCTTGAAAACGGCGGCCTTTTTGAAAAACCAAAATATATCCGAGCTTATTTAAACAGAAAAGTGACTTCAGTCAAAGTAAACGACCCGGGACTGGCAGGCAATGAAGGGTTGACATTGCTCCCCACAACCTCACTTCTAATTGGTGACGGCAGCGGTGCAAACAAACCGTGGTTGCAGGAAGTACCTCATCCGATGAGTCAGATTGTCTGGGATTCATGGGTGGAAATTAATCCGGATACTGCCCAAAAACTTGGAATTAATGACAGAGCGATTATTGAAGTAACTACACCGCATGGTTCTGTAAATGCAACTGCATACTACCATTTTGGAATAAACAGGAACGCCATAGCAATTCCTATGGGACAGGGACACCAAAACTCCGGAAATGTAGCAGACGGTTTCGGAATCAACGTGATGAATCTGCTCTCAGAAAAAATGGATACGGCCGGAAATTTTGCTCTCGTAAGCACTCAGGCCAAACTGAAGATGGTCAATGAAAAATCCTACACGGTCAACACAGACGGAAACGCAAGGCAGTTAGGACGAGATATTGCTGCGGCAACAACGGTTGAAGAGTTAAATAGCGGAGGAGCACATCACGGTGGGCACAAACGCCCCGTAGAGTTTTATCCTGATCGCGCTGAAACGGCAGGTTATTACAAACCATACCGTTGGGGCATGACGATTGATTTGGATCGCTGTAACGGCTGTTCTGCGTGTGTTGTTGCCTGTTACGCGGAAAACAATATACCGGTCGTAGGAAAAATTAGAACCGCGATTGGACGTGAAATGTCCTGGATTCGTTTGGAACGCTACATAGAGGGATATGGAGACGATTTCGAAACTCGTTTTTCTCCTATGCTTTGTCAGCAGTGTGGCAATGCCGGCTGCGAAACCGTTTGTCCGGTTTATGCGACTTACCACAATCCGGAAGGTCTAAATGCTATGATTTACAACCGTTGTGTTGGAACCCGTTACTGTTCAAACAACTGCGCCTATAAAGTACGTCGTTTCAACTGGTTTGATTACGAATTCCCGGCTCCGCTGGATCAGCAGTTGAACACCACAATCACTACACGTGAAGTTGGTGTGATGGAAAAATGTACATTCTGTGTACAGCGAATTAAAACAGCAAAATATGACGCAAAAAATCTTGGCCGTGATTTGGAAGATGGTGAGGTAGTAACAGCTTGTCAGCAGACTTGTCCAACAAAAGCAATTACTTTTGGAAACCTGATGGATCCTGAAAGTAAAGTTTCCAAAAACGCCTTACTGGATGATTCAGAAAAAAGAGATCGGCAGTATGAAGTACTGGCTGAACTTAATTACAAACCTGCCATCACCTACTTGAAAAAGGTCAATACAAGAGTGGTTGTCGGATATGAATCAGACAGTCACGGCTCACAGGAACCGGAACAATCTCACGGATAAACGATGACGCAAGCAGAATACGGAGAATAAATGGGAACAACTGCGGAATATAACGCAACCGCCGGTCGGGTTATCATTGACGAGCAACAAGGGCATCCGGGAATCAAGGCGACAACCCTGGGCTACGGTCAGATCAATGATGAAATGCTGGCAATGCTTGACAAGCCGCATCCATCATACTATCTTTTGCTGCTTGGATTTTTGATGGCATTGGGCTTAGGTGTACTAAGCTTTGCTATTCAGGTAGATGTGGGGATTGGTTACAGCGGAATTAGTCATCCCATCGCCTGGGGTTTTTATATTACAAACTTCGTTTTTTGGATTGGGATTGGACACGCAGGCACTTTGATTTCTGCCGTATTTTATCTGACCCGAGCTCCATGGCGTACCGCAATTTATCGAAGTGCCGAAGCCATGACCGTGTTTGCTGTGTTTACTGCGGGACTTTTTCCTCTGGTACACATTGGACGCCCCTGGCTTGCTTTCTGGCTGATTC
>DTUH01000025.1 GCA_012964265.1 Candidatus Lambdaproteobacteria bacterium | reverse complement strand
CCAAAATTGCTGAGCAGTGGGAATCAAGTGGTGCCTTCCACGCGGATGCACATTCCAGCAAACCTGCTTTTACAATCTCAATGCCGCCGCCGAATGCTACTGGACAACTGCATGTTGGTCATGCCGTGATGCTGGTTCTGGAAGACATTTTTATTCGCTGGCAACGGATGGATGGTCACGAGGCACTTTGGCTTCCGGGTACGGATCATGCGGCAATTGCCACTGAAAATGTGGTTTTGCAGCAAATCAAAGTACAGGAAGGAATTGCTGATCCGCGTGTAGAATTGGGAAGGGATGAAGTTTTGCGGAGGATTGTGGAATATGTGGAAAATTCTCAGGGAACCATCCGTAACCAGATCAAGGCGCTGGGGTCAAGTTGTGACTGGAGCCGTGAGCGCTATACGATGGATCCTCAACTTAATCGTTGTGTGAATGAGACGTTTAAACGGATGTACGAAGATGGTTTGATTTTTCGTGGTCCACGTATAGTCAATTGGGATCCTCATCTCAAAACAAATGTTTCTGACGATGAGGTGGAACGCAAAGATACTCAATCCCCGTTTTTCACCTTTCAGTATGGGCCATTTCAGATCGGTACGGTGCGTCCGGAAACAAAATTCGGTGACAAATATGTTGTCATGCATCCGGATGATGAACGATATTCGCAGTACAAATACGGTGACACGTTTGAATGCGAATGGATCAATGGAAAGATCACAGCCACTATTATCAAGGATGACGCGGTTGATCCGGAATTTGGAACAGGTGTGATGACGATTACTCCGTGGCATGATCATGTGGATTTTGGCATCGCTGAACGGCATGGTCTGGATAAGGAACCGATTATTGATTTTGACGGAAATTTGCTGCCCATCGCAAAGGAATTTGAGGGAATGTCGATCGATAAGTCACGTCCGCAAATTGTGGAAAAATTGCGGGGCAAAGGATTGCTGGTAAAAACAGATACGGATTATACCCACAGCAAAGCGTTTAACAGCCGCGGTGGCGGAGCTATTGAACCACAAATTCGCGAGCAGTGGTTTATCGACGTGAACAAGCCCGCAGTTGAGTGGAAGGGTAAAACACAAAGTCTTAAAGAAGTAATGATCGATGTGATACGTTCCGGAGATATCAAGTTGGTTCCGGAACGTTTTGATTCCACTTACTTTTACTGGGTTGAAAATTTACAAGACTGGTGTATTTCGCGCCAAATTTGGTGGGGACACCGTATACCGGTTTATTACCGCGATGGTGAAACAAAAGTGAGTCTACAGCACCTCGAAGTTACGGACGGTTGGGAACAGGATCCGGACACACTGGATACCTGGTTTTCATCCGCACTCTGGACATGGAGTACGCTGATTGATCCGGAACTGGCAAAAAATTATTCTCTGTCAATGAAAGAATTGCTCGAACGAAGTCCGGATTTTCAAAAATTTCATCCGACGAACATTATGGAAACGGGATATGATATTCTGTTTTTCTGGGTGGCACGGATGATTTTGATGACGACGTATATGCTGCAGGATGTGCCTTTTAAGACCGTTTATCTGCACGGTCTTATTCGGACCCGTGATGGCAAAAAGATGTCAAAATCTGAACCAGAAACGGTGATAGATCCCCTGGTCAGTATCAAAGAATACGGCGCGGATGCTTTACGGATTGCTTTGATTTTAGGTACAGGACCAGGACAGGACTTGCGACTTTTTCCTGAAAAAATGGAAAGCAGTCGACGTTTTGCCAATAAAATTTGGAATGCCGGCAGATACATTTTAATGACAATTCCGGGAAATACTCCGCTCACTCTGCCGCAGAATGTAAATTCGGAACTGGCAAAGTGGCTGCTGCATGGACTGAATGAATTGATACGCGGCACACAATCCGGACTGGAGGCCCATCGTTTGTCGGATGTTGCGGATAATTTAAAAAGCTTCTTTTGGGGAGACTTCTGCGACTGGTATCTTGAAATGGACAAAAAAGCGGAGCGTACTTCAGAAGATAATCAGGTGCTGGCTTATGCCTTTACAACTTTGATAAAGCTGCTGCATCCTTATGTCCCATTCGTAACAGAAGCACTCTGGGGGCAATTTCAGCAACCGGAAATGTTGGCTGTCAGTGAGTGGCCTCAACCACAACCATACCAGTTTTCGGAAGCACACGGACGTATTGAAATCATCAAAGAAAGCATTTCTCATATCCGGGCATTGCGTGAAAAAGTAAAGATAGGCCTGGATAAAAAAGTTGCGGCAACACTTGATTCTGCAAAACATGCCGGACTTTTTCGCACACATCAGGAATTGATAATCCGGCTTGCTCGTTTGAGTGAATTGAAAATCAGCGAAAAAACACCTGAAGCTGTGAGTGACACTCTAAGTGCGTATTTTAAGGATACGTTGGCAAGTATTGAAGCCGCTGCACTGGATTGGAAAAAGGAAATTGAAACCCTGCAAAAGAAACTTAAAACGGAATCTGTTTTTGTTGAAAAAAGCCGTAACAAACTCGATAATCCCGGGTTCCTCAATCAAGCCCCGGGAAAGGTTGTCTCTGAATTGCGGGACAAAGTAAGCTCCACCGAAAAAACATTGGAAGCCTTGAAACAGCAAATTCTGGAATTGGAAAAACTCGCCAGTTGATTTTTTGGTTTTGGGATAATTTGCTGCTAAGTTCACTCAAGAAACAAAGACTATTCTTGCAGAAATGATCAATCTTCCCATGTCAGCACCAACATTTATTAAGTCTGCAGAGATTTACCGGTCGTTACGGAAAAAAGGAATTACAATCCGAAAAACAATTGATTGCCTGATCGCAGTACTTTGTTTGGAGCATGAAGTACGGTTATTTCGTAATGACCATGATTTCCTGTTCATTGCAGAACACTTTCCTTTACGCATTGTCTGAGTACTCAGTTACCACCTTTGTCAGAGATGCAACCGCTCACATTCAGAAACATGCTGTGGATTTTGGAGGCTTGTATTTTTCATAATATTTAGTGAAAGGAATATTATGAACTGGCAAGAACGAATTTCGTGATCCGAGCAATCTTCCATGGAAAACCGTGTATTCCTTTTACACGCTGTCTCTTTCAAAATGTTTTACGAGATTAAAGACGCTGTGTAATGTCAACAGGAACAGCGTAAAGATCGTGCGTTTTCCGGAAAAGTCTGACTATGCTTGTTGACAGTACTTGATTGTGATGGCAAATAATGACATCATTTTATCATGAACAAAAAACACAGAAAAACCATATAGGCCATTTTTACAACGCCAACTAAGGCCAATATCAGATTCGCTAACATTGAATCACTTCTGGTTTATTTGGGCGGTCATATTACGGAGGGAGCCGGCTCACGTATGTCCGTCACGATTTTAGCTGAAACAGTATTTTTCCACCCCCCGCATCCTGGTAAAGAAGCAAGAAAATACCAAGTGGAAAATGCCAGAGAATTTTTACAAAAAATAGGAATTGTACCATGAAAAACTCACTTTCTTACAAAGGATTTTCAGCACGGGTTGAATTTGATGCTGATGACAACATTTTTTTTGGACGGGTGCTTGGAGTTGAAGATATTATCGGTTTTCACGGCGAAACCGTAAAAGAATTAACGGAAGATTTTCACAATGCCATCAACCATTATTTGGAAGTTTGCATACAGCGAGGCGAAAAACCGCAAAAAGTTTATTCTGGAAAAATAACATTGCGCATACCCCCAAAAATTCATGCAGATATTGCCACTGCGGCCGCTAATGCGAATACCAGTCTCAACAAATGGGTTTCAAAGCAACTGGAACAAGTGGTTCATGTGCATTAATTAGCAAAATCAAATAAAAATAATTAGGCGGGATTTCGGCATAAACAAGATTTATTTAATCAATTTCTCCATTGATCATAAGTTTTTTATCCTGTAAATCCTGTAATCCTGCCAAAAAATTGAAAGGAATGTTATGAACTGGCAAGAACGAATTTCAATCAACCCGAACATCTGTCACGGAAAACCGTGTATTCGCGGAACACGTATTATGGTTTCCATTATTTTGGATTATTTAGGTTCCGGTGAATCTGTTGATACGATCATGCTCGAATATCCCGGATTGAAAAAAGAGGATGTAAATACGGTCCTGTCTTATGCGGCTTGATTGAAACAGGTTTACTCAATAATTAGCAAGGGGGGTTGATGATTGTATATGAAAAACGAATACGATTTCGAAAACTACCTTCGATAAAATGAATTGAAAGAAGGATGATGGTCACCAAGCTATCTCAAAATGGATATAATAAGCCGCCCAAAAAGCAGGGCGGTAAGCAACTCCTTCTGTTAGCCATTCAGTATCTTGCTTGCATAGTATTCATATTTTTTGGTATTGGATGTAGCTTATCTAGTTCAGATGTTCCAAAGGATTCCAAACAAATTGAGAGGCCACTTGATAGAATGGATATAGAGGTAAAACTAGATCTAGTGCATGTAAAAAGAATTGAGGAACAAGAAAGTCTGGTAGAACAGCAGATTGCTGAAATAGCCCAAGGAAAAACAGAAACCGTAAAACAGCAGTCTCAAACATTCCTGCCGATTGCGGGATGGCCCTGACACTCAAATCACTTTGCAATGGGCGGATTTGGATGCACGGAAAATCAAGAATCATTTTTGTGAAGATTGCGGAACTCGTGAACTGAACCAGGCCGTGCAAGCTTTGCTGGAAGAAATGCTGTAAAAAAGCATAACACTACAACTCTTAATAATGATTTAACCACTAACTTAAAAATGCTAAAAACCGCTGTTATAGGGGTGGGCTATCTTGGCCGCTTTCATGCTCAAAAATATGCCGCACTTGCTGAATCTGAACTGATAGGTGTGGTTGATGTTGATCCGGAACAGGGACAAAAAGTTGCGGATGAACTTGGTGTACCTTTCCATACGGATTTCCATGAGGTACTGGAGCAAGTTGATGCAGTGAGCATCGTTGTGCCGACCGTTCATCATTATGAAACGGCAAAAGCCTTTATGGAAAACGGAGTTCATGTTTTGCTTGAAAAACCGTTTGCTGCTACGATTGAAGAAGCAGAATATCTGGAACAGCTTTCAAGGGAAAATAATCTGTGCCTGCAAATCGGTCACCTGGAACGCTTCAATCCGGTTTTTACAGAATTTCAGCAGTTAATTGATCAGCCAAAATTCATTGAAAACATTCGCATTGCCCCATTTCCAAAACGTGGAACTGACGTTGATGTTATCCTTGATTTGATGATACATGACATTGACCTGGTGTTGGCAGTGGTTGGTGAGTATCCGGATTCTGTAGAAGGTACCGGTGTAAACATCATCACTTCCACTGCAGACTTGGCCAACGCCCGTCTCCACTTTCCTTCCGGATGTATTGCGGACTTGACGGCCAGCCGTGTTTCCGATAAAGCAGAACGAAAAATGCGAATTTTCCAGTCCGGACTTTATCTTTCTCTTGATTATGGAACAGGACAGGCACGCAAGCTCCAGGTAGATCCGGGATCGTTCCCTGATCCGGAGACTCTTCGTCCGGAAACTTTTCAACTGGAAAAAGGAGATGCTTTGTTAGCTGAAATTGAAAGTTTTATTTCAGCAGTCCGTGAAGGAAAAACACCAAAAGTCACCGGTCAAGATGGTCTTAACGCAATGCGCGTGGCTTGGCAAATCAAGGATCAACTCTAATTCTTTATGCTGCTTTCCCGTTCGATATTCTTACAGTTGATAGTTCCGTTTCTGCTGGCCTCCGGAATTCTCACTTTCATCCTTTCCATGGAAACAGTCTATCGTCTGATTAACTTGATTGTGGAGCGTGGAGTAAGTGTTTTTAGTGTAGGATTGATGCTGCTTTACCGCCTGCCGCAATTTTTATCTGTGACTTTGCCTCTATCGATTGTTATTTCATGCGTGGTGCTGATGGTACGTCTCTCAACGGACAATGAAATTTCCGCGATGAATGCGATTGGAATCAACTTTTGGGAAATTGGGCTTCCGTTTTTTTTGTTTGGAATAGTTGCAACCGCACTTACTTTATGCATCACTCTCTGGCTGCAACCGGCTGGGTATGCGGCATTTGAGGAAGAAAAATTGAGGTTACTGAAAACCCAAACTACGAAAACTATTCAACCTTTAGTACTGAATTACGATTTTCCTGGCAAGGTTTTGCACGTTCAAGACAAAGATGAAAATGAAGATTTGAGCGGAGTTTTTATTACCGATCGTGAACTGACGGAGGATTCGATGGTGACACTCGCGGATCGTGGACGGATCAATGTTCGTGAAGGCGAGCGGGATTTGGTTTTATTACTTGAAGACGGACAAATTCATTTGCGGTCTTCTGCGGAAAGTTACCGCACGATTGCTTTTGAAAAATTCCATTATATTTTCCGACCCCCACAAATAGTTCCTGCAAAAAAAGACGGACATATTTGGGGTGTGCCAACCAATTTGCTTTGGGGAAATCCCAGCCGGTCTTCTCAAATGGAACTGTTGTTAAGACTCACCACTCCGTGGGCTTGTGTGGCTTTTGCCGTTGCGATGGTTCCGTTAGGTCTGATAGATCCGCGTCGCGGACGATCCGGAGCGTTTTTACGGGGGCTGATTTTGGTGGTGATCTATTACATCTTGTGGATGGGTGCCAAAGAATTGACTCTGAACATGAACTATCAACCTCAAGTTTTGTGGCTGCCGCCGCTTGTGATTTGGTTTTTTGGATTATACAGCTTATACAAAAGTAACCTGAACCTGCGAAATGTCTTAGACATGCTAAGCTCTTTTGGAAAAACAGGGCCACGTGTCAAAAAACAAATTCCGGTCAGATGAAAACACAGCTTTATTGTATGAAAAAATATTCACTTTTACTGATTCCCTTGATTTTATGCGGATTGTCAGCGCAGACTCTTGCGGTCGAAAAAAACCTGCTTGAACTTATTCAGTCACAATATCAGAGTATTCAAAGTTTTTCAGGGCATTTCGTGCAAACCAGCCACCGCACAAATTCTGAGACCGCTCCAAAAAAAGCTGAAGGAAAGGTTTCTTATAAACGTCCGGGTAAAATGCGTTGGCTTTATGACGCACCGGAAGAGCAATTGCTGGTCACAAATGGCGAAACCATGTGGCTCTACGATCCATTGCTCGAAAATGTAACTATACAAAAACTGGAAAAACTTGCAGACGGAACAGCTCTTTCTTTTTTGCTGGGTTTGGGTGATTTAAATGCGGATTTTAAACGCCGGAAAATCAGTAGATCTTTACTGGAAAGTCTTGATGGTTTGATCGTTGAGCTTGTACCAAAAAAAGAAACAGCAAATTTAGCGTTTATCCAATTAGAGGTTCATCCGGAAAACTACAATTTACGGAAAATAGCACTATTGGATCAACAGGGAAATTACAGGACAATCGCGTTAGAATCAATGCAATATAACCTTGTGCTTGAAGATAAATTATTTGAATTTGAAGTCACTCCGGATATGGAAGTTATTGAGGCTGGAAATCAATAGTTTACAGTGGACTCTACATTTGAATTTTGCTGAAAATGCTAAAAAACAAACGCAAAGAGAAAAAATAGTGGTCGTATTGTTTGTCGGCCAGAGTAAAGAAAATTTTCATTAAACTATGCTTTCGTCTTAAAAAGTCCTAAAACCGTGTCATTTCGAGAGAAGCGAGAAATCTTTCAAAAGTTAAACACTCAACATTAAGATTTCTCATTGCGGTCGAAACGACTGTGTGTATTTCAGACTTTTTGTAAAACTATCAACTATGCTAAAAAAGGAACTGACATTATTTAATGTTTACGCCATTGCGACTGGTACAACCCTGAGCGCAGGATTTTTTCTGCTGCCTGGAATTGCCTTTAATGAGGCGGGACCTGCAGTAGTTTTGAGTTATCTGATTGCGGCAATTCCGCTTATTCCCGCAATGTTCAGCATGGTAGAACTGGCAACTGCCATGCCCAGAGCCGGTGGAGCTTATTATTTTCTTGACCGAAGCATGGGGCCGTTTGTGGGCACAATTGGTGGATTGGGAACGTGGCTGGCACTCGTTTTAAAAACTGCTTTTGCCCTGATCGGCATGGGAGCCTATCTCCGTATTTTTTGGCCCGAAGTACCGGTAGTGACTTTGGCTATTATTTTAGCTGTCTTTTTTGGCATCGTAAATCTTTTTGGAGCAAGGAAAACCGGAACGTTTCAAGTCTTCATGGTTTTTGCCTTGCTGCTGATTTTGTTTGTTTTCATTGTTCAAGGCGTACCGCAAATAAATTCGCAGCATTTTGAAGGATTTTTTGACAAAGGCGGTATTTCAGTTATTTCCACTGCGGGGCTGGTTTACATCAGCTATGTCGGGATCACTAACATTGCGAGTGTCGCGGAAGAAATAGAAAATCCAGAACGGAATCTCCCCCTTGGAGTCTTTCTTGCGATTGCTACAGCAATTGCGGTTTATGCTGTTGGAACAACGATAATGGTCGGAGTGCTCCCTGCTAAAGAGCTGGCACAGGATTTAACACCGGTTGCGTCTGCGGCAGAAGTATTATTTGGAAATTGGGGAAAAATAGGAGTTACCGTCGCGGCAGTGATTGCCTTTGCGTCAGTTGCAAACGCAGGAATTTTGAGTGCATCACGTTATCCCCTTGCCATGAGCAGGGATCATCTTATTCCAGGATTATTTTCAAAACTCACCCCGCGAAATATTCCACATTATGGAATTGCGGTGACGGTCGGACTGATTATTTTTCTTGTACTGACCTTCGACATTGCAAGTATTGCCAAGCTGGCGAGTGCCTTTCAATTAATGATGTTTGCGCTAATTTGTTTTGCTGTGATTGTAATGCGCGAAAGCAGAATAGAGGCCTATGATCCCGGATATCGTTCTCCGTTTTATCCGTGGATGCAGCTTTTTGGAGTTTTTTCTCCAATGTGGCTGATTGCGGAAATGGGGATAGTGCCTATTTTATTTTCATTGGCACTCGTTACTCTTGGGACAATTTGGTATATTTCTTATGCACGAGAACGAGTTGTGCGTTCAGGAGCAATTTATCATTTATTTGCACGTCTCGGTGAACAAAGATTTGAAGGGCTTGATCGTGAATTACGCGGTATCATGAAAGAAAAAGGGGTACGTGAAGAAGATCCCTTTGATGAAGTTGTGACCCGCGCGCAAGTGATGGAATTTTCCGGTAAATACCTTTTTGAGGAAATTACACATGATGTTGCCAAAGAATTAGGTCAAAGTCTTGGGTTGGCTGCCAAAGACCTTGAGCAGGGATTTATGGAGGGAAGCAGGATTGGGGCAACTCCGATTTCGCACGGTGCTGCTTTACCCCATATCCGACTTGCGGGGATTGATCGAGCAGAAATGGTGATAGTCAGGGCAAAAGAACAGTGCTTAGTTGAAGCTCCTGATTTTTCAGGTAAAACTTCTCTTCAGGGACCTATTCACGCGTTTTTCTTTTTAGTCAGTCCCAACGAAAATCCCGGACAGCACCTGCGGATTCTTGCTCAAATCGCGGGACGTGTTGATGATGAAAACTTTCTAAAAGACTGGCTGGTTGCCACTGACGAACAAGAATTAAAGGAAATTTTATTACGTGATGAAAGGTTTTTATCACTCCGAATCAGCAGCAATACTCCATCCTCAGTTCTCATTGGACGTTCATTGAGGGAAATCCGGATGCCTGAAGGAAGTCTGGTTGCCTTGATTCGCAGAAAAGGAGAAACGATAATCCCGCGCGGGCTCACTGTTTTACAGGAAGGTGATCGCCTGACTATCATTGGTGATGCATACGGAATTGAAGAATTGAACAATGAATTCAGTTAAGAATATGTCAAACACGACACGCACCGATGGGCGTGCAAACAACGAAGTACGGATGCTGGAAATAACTCCGGATTATACCATGCACGCCGAAGGTTCTGTGTTGGTTGCTTCCGGAAACACGAAAATAATCTGCACTGCTTCGGTTGAAAAAAAGGTCCCGGACTGGCTTTTGGATAAAGACAAAAAAGCACGTCACGGCTGGGTCACCGCAGAATACGGAATGCTTCCACGCTCAACCGGAAGTCGCAGAAAAAGAGAAGCCGGTAAAATAGATGGACGCACTCAGGAAATTCAACGCTTGATCGGGCGCTCGATGCGCTCCGTTGTTGACCTTGATGCACTGGGAACTCACACGATTTGGATCGACTGCGATGTAATTCAGGCCGATGGTGGAACACGAACCGCCTCTATAACAGGTGGTTTCGTGGCGCTGATTTTGGCTTTACGAAAAATTTTTCAGGCAGGAGAGATTAAAGAATTTCCTGTAAAAGAACACCTTGCCGCAATCAGTGTCGGGATCGTTGATCAATGCCCTTTGCTGGATTTAAAATATGATGAAGACAAAGCTGCGGAAGTGGATATGAATGTCGTCATGCTTGATTGCGGAGAATTTGTAGAAGTCCAGGGAACCGCTGAAGGAAAAACCTATTCCCGTGATCAACTCAACATCCTGCTGGATATGGCCGAACAGGGAATCCGCTCACACATTGCTGCTCAAAAGAAAATTCTTGGTCACGTTCTTTCTACTTAAATCACTTTAATAAAAAATCATGTATCCATATATTTTTTCAATTGATATTCCATGGTTTAACATCACCTTTGAACCTCGTTTTTACGGTCTGTTTTACGCAATTTCGCTTTTGATAGGCACCAGAATTGTACTTTCGGAAATAGCAAGGAGGCGCATTAATCTCGGCGAGGATGAGGCGATGAACATGACGATGCTCCTCTTTTTAGCAGGATTGATTGGAGGACGTACCTACGAAGTGATTTTCGAGTGGTCGAATTATTATGGATTTCAGCCATTTTGGAAAGTGTTTGCGGTTTGGGAAGGCGGATTAGCTATTCATGGTGCGATTCTAGGCGGCATCATTGCCTTCCCCATTTATTGCCGCGTCAAAAAACTGTCACTCCCCGCCATGTTTGACATCAGCGCAATGTGCATGGTTTTAGGACAGGCGATTGGACGCTGGGGTAATTTCACCAACGGAGAGACGGCAGGGCCGGTCACTGATTTTTGGACAGGCATCGTTTTTCCCTCTGGAACTGCCGTTGACCGTTATGCGCATGGAGCGCCGGTTCACCCCACGATGATTTATGAATCACTTGGTAATTTCCTGATTTTCATTCTGCTATGGAAACTCCGGCTGAGAAATTTTCGCCCTGGAATGATTGGTGCAATTTATTTGGTAACATACTCAGTTTTGCGTTCATTTTTAACTCCGCTGCGCATGGACAATCAATCTTTTGTTATTGTGGACACGAAAATTCTTGCGGCTTATGCCATCAGTCTTTTGCTCGTCGGTGCATCACTGTTCTGGATATTTAAGCAAAAACTATGGCTTCCGGATGAAGTATTAAACGAAAAAATTGCCGTTAAGAGCGCTAAGGGTTTTAAGGGTGCTAAGAACAAAAAAGCATGAACGAAGAATTTGCTGAAATTATCACACATCCCACCGCGATGTTAGCAGTAATTTTCGGACTTGATTTGCTTTTTGGTGATCCAGTGTATAACTTTCATCCGGTGCGGTTGATTGGAAACCTGTTGTCGTGGTATGAAACCAAACTCCGTAAAATCGGTTTGGATGGTAAAATTGGCGGAATCATTTTAGTGCTGCTTTTGTTATTTAGCGTACTTGTGATTTGCTTAAATATTTTTCAATTTTTGGAGTCTTTGCATTGGAGTTTAAGTTGGTTCTGGTCTGTATACCTTGGCTGGAGTTTTCTGGCCTTGCGTGATTTACTGGTTCATGCCAAACATGTTGCGAAAACAATGGAGGAAAAAAATCTTCTTGAAGCAAAACGGAAGGTTGGGATGCTTGTCGGACGAGAGACCTCTCACATGGATTTTGCGGCCTGCGGGCGCGCAACCATTGAAAGTGTCAGCGAAAATTTGAATGATGGTGTGATTGCGCCGCTGTTTTATTTTTGTTTTTTTGGCATACCGGGAATGCTGGTTTTTAAAGTTTTGAGTACAATTGATTCTATGGTCGGTTACCGGAATAAACGTTATCAGAATTTTGGCTGGTGCGGAGCAAGACTGGACGATATTTTAAGTTGGATTCCTGCCAGGATTAGTTGGCTTTTGTTGTCCGGAACTGCGAGTTTGATTCCGGGACTTTCCGGAAAAAACGCATTTAAATTTGGTTGGCAGGATTACGCAAAATTATCCAGCCCAAACGCCGGATGGAGTGAAGCCACTGCAGCGGGTGCACTGAGAATAAAACTTTGCGGCCCAATTTGGCGTGAAGGAAAACTGGCCCACGATAATTGGCTCGGCGACGTAAATGACAGAGAAGGCGCAACGTTTCATGACATTTACCGTATGAATAAATTAGCATTGGCAAGTGCCTTGTTTGGCGCCGGAGTATCTGGATCATACCTGTGGTTTTCCGGATTTGTACCATTTTTCAGCAGATGAAAATTCTGATCACCGGCGGTGTAAAAAGCGGAAAATCCCGCCATGCGGAGTCGCGTATTCTGGAAATGGCCAAAGGTAAAAAACCGATTTATTTGGCGACAACAGAATTGCTTGATCCGGAAATGAAAAAGCGGATTTCGAAACATCGTCTTCGGCGAGGAGAAAATTTTCAAACTATTGAAGAACCGCTTCATTTAACAAAGCTACTTGAAAACACAGAAGTCCCTGTGCTGGTAGAATGTCTGACGATGTGGCTCAACAACGCATTACATTATCAACTTCAGGAAAGCAAAATATTTGCGGAAATTGAAAGATTGCTTTTGCTCGAGCGTGACATTGTATTTGTGATGAATGAAGTGGGGCTCGGAATCATTCCGGATAATCCATTGGCCCGGGAATTTGCTGATTTATCTGGACGAATCGCACAAAAACTTGGTGAATCCTGTAATGAAGTTTGGTGGTGTGTGGCAGGAATCTTAGTCAAGATAAAATAGTGAAAATAAATTTATGATTTCCCTTCAAGTTAATTTACCCGGACGAGAATACAAGATTGATATTGGTCTTAATATTCTGGAAAAGCAACTCCCGGAAGCAGTTCTACTTAATGCAACGGATCATGTGGTTGTGGTTACCAACACAACTCTGCAAGAGCTGTATCCGGATTGTATTTTCAATGTTTTAAAAGATTCCGGAATGCAAGTCTCAACTTGTGTTTTACCTGATGGTGAAGAGCACAAAAATCTTGCAACGCTTTCACAAATATTTGATTTTATGATGGAGGTCAGTGCCAACCGGAAAACCTTGATGGTAGCCTTTGGTGGAGGTGTAATTGGGGACATGGCCGGTTTTGCCGCCTCAACTTTTGTACGCGGGATTCCGTTTATTCAAGTTCCCACAACCTTGCTTTCAGATGTGGACAGCAGCGTTGGCGGAAAAACTGCTGTCAATCATCCATTGGGGAAAAACACGATTGGCTCCTTTAAACAACCGGAATACGTTTGCATAGAGCTCTCATTTCTGAAAACATTGCCTTCCCGCGAGTTGAAAGCAGGATACATGGAGTTGCTCAAGCATGGACTGATTCAGGATGCGGATTTTTTCAACTTCACTCTGAACCACTCCGTGGAACCGCTTGATTTTAATTATTTAGAGCAGGCAATTTTTCGATCATGCGGAATTAAAGGTCGAGTGGTTGAACAGGACGAGACAGAAAAAGGATTGCGGGCAAACCTCAATTTTGGCCATACCCTGGGACATTTAATCGAAACCCATGCCGGTTACGGCATGTACCTTCATGGTGAAGCAGTTGGCGCAGGGATGTGCTTTGCCGCCTTTGTTTCCTGGCGCTGGAATGAACTGGCTGAAAATGAATGGGAACTTATCAGAAATTCTCTAGGACAATTTTTACAACCGGTAAAACTTGCAAATCTTGATTTTGAAATTTTTCGTGATTTGATTTTGCACGATAAAAAAGCAAACAAACAGGCTGTGAATTTTATTCTGCTTAAAAAATTGGGTGAGAGTTTTATTCAGCAGGAAACATCGGTTGAGAAGTTGTGGGATGAATTCAGGCAATTTACAGCAAAGTTTCCGGAGATTGTTGAACTGGAATGAAATTTTTTCAAACCATGCCTGTTTGAGAAAAAGTGGTAGTTAGCAGGTCAAAACCAAGATTTTTCATGGTTGTATCCCAGCGCAGTTTATAGTCCATTTCCAGCAGCAAAGATTCATCCAAGGGACCCAGCCACCAAGATTCTTCCTGGATTTCACGGTCCAACTGGCCGGCTCCCCATCCGGCATATCCGATGCCGAATTGATATGATTGCACCGCTTGTCCTTTTGCAAGTGAAGCAATAATATCTTGTGCGGAACTTAAATTGATTTTTGGTGAAAGGATGGATGTTTCTTCAACCGAGAAATCAGGACTGTGCACGGCCCAAAAAGATTCAGGTTGTACGGGACCACCGACAAGTAAAGGTACGTCGAATGCGGAATTTTCCTTCATTTCTTCGGAAAGCACATCCTTTACTATAGTTGTCGAAGGATGGTTCATAACTAACCCAAATGCTCCTTCAGTGTCATAATTGCATAATAGAATTACCGATTTTTCAAAATAAGTATCTTTGAGTGCAGGCATGGCAACCAAAATTCCGGGGACTTCACTGACCAACATAATTCCTTTTGTGGTAGGGGAAATAAAATAATAATGCTTAGTTTAGCTCAAGAAAATAAAGATCGCAATTTGGTAAATCAATTTCTTCGCTCAATTCAGTATCAAGGCGCATCCGGACGCAAACCCTATGGAGATGCTCTTTCTATTCTGCGTGCAATTTTTGAAGCTTCGGGTCAACAGCATTTACTTTATTTAGTCAAGCTGCGCAAACTCTGGTTCGACAAGATCGACAGTTTTTTGGCAAGAAACGCTTATCCAAGAAACATTTCTGTACTTCGGCAATTCACGGTAAATACTGATTTTATTCAAGAACTGACCAGAGCAAATGTTTTGCCTGATTTTTTGCAGGCAGCAGAAAAATTAAATGGAAAGAGTTTTAAACGTTCTGTACATTTTTCTGCACAACTGCAAAAAAAACTGAAACGATTATTGACTTCTGATGAAACAGAACTGTTGAAACATAAAGTAAGATTTAAAGCTCAGCAAACAATTTTGCACTTAACCGTGTATGACGGAAGTATCACCCAGGCACTCCGCTTTGAAACCGAAGCCTATCTTCGCATGTTGCATCGATTGTTGCCAGAATTAAAGTTGGACAATATTCGCTGCCATGTCGGTGATTTAGGACAGTCTCAATATGACCAGAGTCAGGTCGCCTTGCTGGCTAAAGACTGGCATCTTGTCACACCGGAAGAAGTCCATCAGAACTGTATGCCGGCTTTCCTCCATCGTGTTTCGCGTGGACAAGCGGTTTTAGTACTTTATGTTTCATCTCAGCAAGGTTTGGAATTGTTGAAACGTACTCCCGGAGCAGATTGGCTGGTGCAGCATTTACACAAAATACGGTCCGAGCTGCAGGATGTTTTGCAGAAAATCGCCTTTGTACCAAAGCCTGAATTGGATTTAGAACAAATTCGTTTGCGGTCTTTTGTACTTGGAGATCTTCAGCGGGAAAATTTATTTTCCGAGAGAGAAACGCAAAGCAGTCCGGCAGTTGACGGTTCCACAAAAGCTTCTCTTTCGGCAAAAGAACAGTTTGCTAAAATCAGCAAGCGTTTGAAAGAAAAACCCGTCGATTTAAAATCTTCCTGTTAAAGAGAATCAAAGAGGCTGCAGTAACTTTTGTAGCGCTGCTCTGTAATTTTTTCTGATGTGACGGCCTCCTTGATTAAACACTGCGGCTCATGACGATGGGTGCAGCCTTTAAATTTGCATTGTCCCAGGAATGGAGTGAATTCAACGAAATGTGAGTCAAGTTCTTCCGGACTTACCAGTGGTTCAAGTGCACGTATTCCTGGCGTATCCACGATGAATCCACCTTGCGGAAGTCGAAACATTTCTGCCATGATTGTTGTGTGACGTCCTTTTCCTGATTTTTCACTTACTTGACCGATCCGGATTTTCCAGTCAGGAAAAAGTGCGGCTATGAGTGAGGATTTTCCTACACCTGAATGTCCGGAAAGAACGGAGGTGCGGTTCTGCATAAATACACGCAATGGTTCCAGACCTCTGGATTCGGGAACACTGGTGACTAATACTGTGCAGTTTAAGGAAGAGTAAAGATTTTTTATTGGAGTAATTTCTGCGGAAGTTACCAAGTCAGCCTTGCTGAGGATGAGCACCGGTTCGAGACCGCCGCAGGAACCGGCTACTAAAAAGCGGTCAACCAATCCTCCCCTGAACGGAGGGTTTCTCAGGGAGGCGACTATCAGCAGTGTATCTGCGTTGCTGACCAAAACGTGTTCCGGCTCTCCCATGCCGGGACGGCGTGAAAGCTTGGTGCGACGGGGAAGCATCCGGAGAATCCATCCCGCGTCTTCAGCAGCTTTCAAATCAATTTCAACTTCATCGCCTACAGCAATTTTATTTTGGTGGGATTGTCCCTTGAACAATTTTCCGCGGATTCTGCAGAGGCGAGGTTCCGGCTCTCCAACATCCACATAGTAGAAACTTTTGGTGCGTCTGACGACGGTTCCTGTTTGGGGCAAAGTTCTCCGGAAAGCGTGTAGGGGTCAGTCTTCTGGTTCGAGCTCGAAATCTTCTCCTTCTGCTCGATATTCATTGAGTTTATTTCGTAAAGTCCGGATGCTGATACCTAAAGTTTTTGCCGCATGAGTTCGGTTCCCTTTTGTCTCATGCAGAGTTTTGAAAATGAAACGCTTTTCCGCTTCCTTCATCGACATTCCGACTTCAATTTCTAACCCTTCGGTTTCCCGATGATGCTGTGTTTCAGAAAAAGTTGTAACCTCATCGTTGGATATGGATGGTGAAGTCTTTGAAGTTTCAGTCGTTATTTTAGCCAAATCTTCATTGATGGAGGCTTGCCCAAGTTGGGAAAACATGAGCAAATGGTTTGGCTGAATTTCCTCACCATTACAGAGCAGCAAAGCACGCTCCATGACGTTTTCCAATTCCCTCACATTTCCGCGCCAGTGGTAATTTGTGAGGATGTTTAAGGTTTCACGACTTACTGCAGGACAATTACGGTTATTTATCTTGGAATGCTTTTTGATAAAATACGAGACCAGCACCGGAACATCATCCATTCTGTCTCGCAAAGGCGGAAGGGCAAGCGGAATTACGTTTAAGCGAAAGTATAGGTCTTCACGAAATTTTCCTGCATCGACCATTTCCATTAAATTTTGATTGGTGGTGGCAATCACTCTCACATCCACCGGAATTGGTTCTTTCCCGCCGACTTTGTCAATTTGATATTCCTGTAGAACACGAAGGAGCTTTGCCTGAAGCGGTATGGCCATTTCACTGATCTCATCCAGAAGGATTGTGCCTGTATGCGCCTGTTCAAACTTGCCGCGATGATCCTGAATGGCCCCGGTAAAGGCACCTTTCGCGTGTCCGAAGAGTTCACTTTCCAGCAATGTTTCCGGAAGTGCAGCACAGTTGATGGCCACAAAAGGTCTTTTGGCACGGTCTGAATTTTCATGGATAAAATACGCCAGCAACTCTTTCCCGGTTCCGCTTTCACTTTGAATCATCATAGTTGACTTGCTTTTTGCGACATTTCTGGCAACGTCGAGTAACGACAGCATTGCCTGGTTCTGTGTGATGATTTCCTTGGTTAAATTTATCGGTTTTGACTTGGTAGCCCTGCTTTCAACTGCTGGAGTCACATTTCCGGAAGTCCCTTTGTAATTCAAGGCTTGCTGGACAATAAACTGGAATGAATCAAAATTAATAGGTTTGCGAATGTAATCGAAAGCACCGTGTTTCATTGCCTCAACGGCGGTTTCTACAGTACCGTAAGCGGTTGCCATAATTACCGGTTTGGCAGGCGAGATACTTTTTATGTCCTTTAGTAATTCAAGACCACTGCGTTTGGGCATGGTCATATCTGTAATGACCAGTGAATATTCGTTTTGCTTGAACTTTTTTAGTGCGTCAATTGCGTTGTGAGAGATTTCTACGGGGTAGCCGCAGTGTTTCAGTGTCTCGGACATGGCAATGCGCATTTCAACTTCATCGTCTACAATTAAAACCGGATGGTTAACCATCATTAAATCCTTTCAATTGGTGTCCATTGTTAAATCATTTTTTGCGCGTTCCGGAAATTCCGGGAAACAGGGTCGCACTTGAATTGATAGAAGTTTTTTAGTTACATGTTGATATGATCATATCACACCCGGATTGGTTATGCACGATTCATGCGCAGTCAATCTGGCTTCTGTTTCAGATGAGAAAGCGGGCCGCACGGATAATTTAAATCATCAATTCCTAAGATCAACAATGATTAGTCAGAACAGATTGTAAACAGTGTTTTTGTGTTGAATTTTCCAAGCGCTCTGCTAGTGTTTATGATATGTTTTAAACTAATTTTATGGAGACAATATGGCCATTGATGATGATTTCAAATCAGCAGCTGAACGCGTGACCCAGCTACCAAAGCGTCCACCAAATGATATCATGCTGCAACTTTATGCACTTTTTAAACAAGCTAACGAAGGTGATGTAACCGGTGACCGTCCAGGATTTGCCGATTTTGAAGGGCGGGTAAAGTTTGATGGCTGGAAGAAACTCCAGGGAAAATCCGGCGAAGACGCAAAGCAGGAGTATATTTCACTTGTCGAAAAACTTGAAGCAGAAGCTGCCTGATAAAACCTTCATGCCTTTTGATCTTTCTTTAGTCGATTTAGTTACGCGCATAAAGTCAGGAGGCTTCTGTGCCGAAGCAGTGATGGATGCAGTTTATCTCCAGATTGACCAACATAATTCCTTATTGAATGTTTACCGCAGTCTTTTGCCGCGTGAAATCGCAATTTCCCGTGCCAGAATTATTGACGAGAAAATTACTTCCGGAAAGGGAGTCGGTAAACTTGCGGGGCTTCCGGTTTCGATCAAAGACAATATTTGTATTAATGATCCGTACCTTAGCAATGCGTGCGGATCACAAATACTGGGTGAATATCACTCGCCGTACAACGCGACTGTCGTAGAAAAATTATTGGAGGAAGATGCGCTGATAATTGGAACTACGAATATGGACGAATTCGCAATGGGTTCATCCACAGAAAATTCGTCATTTGGCGTTACACGAAATCCATGGAACACTGAACTTGTTCCCGGTGGCAGTAGCGGAGGCGGAGCAGTTTCTGTTGCTTCCGGAATGGCATTGTTAGCACTTGGTTCAGACACAGGAGGCTCAGTCCGTCAGCCGGCATCGATGTGTGGAATCACCGGATTGAAGCCAACTTACGGAACAGTTTCCCGTTATGGTTTGGTAGCTTATGGATCTTCACTGGATCAAATCGGCTGCATTACCCGAGGAGCTGCTGATTGCCGTTACGCTTTTTCAATCCTCAACGGCCACGATGTCAACGAGAGCACTTCTGCAAAAATAGAATTATCTGCGGCTCCGGAAGTCGCGGAGCTTTCCAGTTTACGAATTTGTCTTCCGGATGAATATGTTGACGCAGAATCTGCTGATCCGGAAGTGATAGCGAGCGTTAACGAATTAGCTGAATTATTAAAGAAACAAGGTGCGACGGTTGAACGACGATCGCTTGATTTTTTGAAATATGTGATTCCAACTTATTACGTCCTTGCTTTTGCTGAGGCCAGCTCCAACCTCGGACGTTTCGACGGTATTCGTTACGGAATCAGGAAACAGGAACAGCCCTCCCTCAAATCACTTTATACAACAACGAGGAAAAAAGGTTTTGGCGAGGAAGTGAAACGTAGAATTATGCTTGGAACATTTGTGCTCAGTTCAGGTTATTATGATCAATATTATGGACGTGCTGTAAAGGTAAGAGCCTGGATGGAAGAGCAGGTGACACTGTTGTTTAAGGATTTTGATTTTATCCTGGGCCCAGTTTCGCCTTTTCCTGCATTCAAGTTAGGTGAAAAAACAGAAGATCCACTCGCAATGTATTTGGCAGATATTTGCAGTGTACTTGCAAACCTGACTCGAACACCGGCGATTTCAATTCCCGGAAGACCGACCATGGACGGATTACCGGTAGGGTTACAATTAATGGGCCGGCGTTTTGAAGATCATCGTCTTTTAGCCACCGCAGAGGCCATTCAGGAACTGACGGAATATCATCTGCTGCGTCCGGAAAAATATTTCCCGCAAAATCACTAAACCATAAAACCTGAAAAGTGGATCGAAAATCTTTAAACACAGAACCTGAAATTTTTTATTTGAAAGACCAAACCCGTAACTCGAAACCAGACTAAATGCTAGATCTAAAATTAATCCGCAGCCAGCCTGAAGTAATTGCGGAGAATTGCCGAAAACGGAACGTAAATGTAGATATTGAAAAATTGTTAGCGCTTGATGAGCAGGTCCGTAAATTTACAGCTGAAGTCGATTCTGTCAGACAACGACGGAACGACATCAGTAATAAAATGAAAAGCAAAATTCCTCCGGAGCAACGTCAACCTCTGATTGAAGAATCGAAAAATTTGCGTGATGAAGAGTCAGAAAAAGAATCAATGCTACGTGAACTGCTTGAACAGCGGCTTGAATTGCACATGCAGGTTCCAAATTTAACACATGCTGATTCTCCTGAAGGATTTACAGACGAAGACAACGTACCGATGCGGCAAGTTGGAACAAGACGCGAATTTGATTTTGAGCCTAAAGACCATGTGGAGTTAATGGAAACACTTGATTTAATTGACTTTGATGGTGGTGCAAAAGTATCCGGACAAAAGTTTTATTACCTCAAAAATCAGGCAGTGTTTTTGGAATTGGCTTTGGCCCAATATGCTCTGAGTGTACTGCAAAAAGAAGGTTTCACTGTGCACATAACACCGGATTTGGCTCGGCACCAGATTTTGGACGGTATTGGATTTAATCCACGTGGTGCAGAAACACAGATTTAT
>DTUH01000024.1 GCA_012964265.1 Candidatus Lambdaproteobacteria bacterium | reverse complement strand
ATAAGATAGGTGAGGTCAATGATGGGTCTGCCACAATGGACTGGATGGAGCAGGAGCAGGAGCGCGGTATTACAATTACTTCCGCGGCAACAACCTGCAACTGGGAAACCGATCAGCAGAAATACGAGCTGAACATAATTGACACTCCAGGCCATGTAGATTTTACCGCAGAGGTCGAACGCTCTTTGCGGGTACTGGATGGCGCCGTGATGGTGCTTTGCGCAGTAGCAGGAGTTCAGCCACAGTCCGAGACTGTCTGGAAGCAGGCAAAACGCTACGACGTTCCATGTCTTGCATTTGTCAACAAGATGGATCGGATTGGCGCCGATTTCGAGAAAGTTCTCATTTCAATTGAAGAGCAACTTTATGCAAATCCGGTGGCGATACAAATACCGATTGGCGCCGAAGAACAGTTCGAAGGGGTAGTAGATCTGGTTTCGATGCAGGAGCACCGCTTCAAAAATGAAGATTACGGAGCAGAATATGAAAGTAGGGAGCTGACGGATGAGCTGAAACCACAAGCTCAAGAATGGCGCCGGCAAATGCTGGAACATCTGTCACTTTATAACGATGACCTGCTGGAAAAGATTGTAGAAGAGCAGGAGGTGAGTGAGGACGAGATCGTCAAAGTTTTACGTAAAACAACTTTAAGCGGTCAAATTACCCCTGTACTGTGTGGCAGTGCTTTTAAGAACAAGGGGGTACAGCAGCTGCTTGACGCAGTCGTGCATTACCTCCCATCTCCGCTTGATATACCTCCAGTAGAAGGTGATCATCCGGTAACAAAAAAAATGATCAGTCGTGATGCTTCTACATCAGAACCATTGTGCGCATTGGCTTTCAAAGTTGCGAGTGACCCTTTCGCTGGACAGATGACATTTGTTCGTGTTTATTCAGGAACATTTGAAACAGGGAAATCGGCATACAATCCACGCAAGCGCAAACATGAACGGATTGGAAATCTGGTCAAACTGCACGCAAACAAGCGTGAGGATATTTCCGCAATAAGTGCTGGAGACATTGGTGCAGTGGTCGGAATGGAATTGATCACAGGGGACACACTCTGTCCAAAGGATCATCCGATTGTTCTGGAAAGGACGCAGTTTCCGGAACCGGTCATTGATCAGGCAATTGAGCCAAAGACAAAACCTGATCAGGAAAAACTGGAAGTAGCTCTGAAGCGTTTGATGCAGGAAGACCCGTCATTTCGGAGCAGGATTGATGCTGAGACAGGACAGAACATCATTTCCGGAATGGGCGAGCTTCATTTGGAAATAATGGTAGATCGGCTCCAGCGTGAGTTCCGAGTCGACTGCAAAGCAGGAACACCACGGGTTGCCTACAGGGAAACGATTACAAAAGTTGCTGACTCAGAAATGCGATTTGAGCAGTTGTTGGACGGAAAAGAGCAATTTGCGTTTTGCAGGATCAGCTTGGAACCCCTGGAGGCCGGAGGTGGTTTTGAGTTTGATAACAGATTGACTGCTCAGGAGTTACCCGAAAAGTTTGCAGAAGCAATTGAGCAGGGTATTCATGATGCCATGAGCAACGGAGTCCTTGCAGGATTTGCGCTGATTGATTTAAAAGCATCTTTGACTGCGGCAGAATACCTGGAGGAACTTTCAACCGAGGTAGCCTTTTCGATTGCGGGAATGAATATTCTCCGTGAGGGAGTACAGAAGGCAGGTCCGACTTTGCTTGAGCCCTCGATGAAGATAGAAGTTGTTACGCCTGTGTCATTCACAGGTGAAGTAATGGGTGACCTGAATGCTCGCCACGGCCGTATACGCGGAATCGAGGAGCAGGGTGGATTTCAGGTTATTTCGGCTGAAGCTCCGCTTGCGGAGATGTTTGGCTACTCCACCTGCTTGCGTTCGCTCACACAGGGGCGGGCAACATTCACAATGGATTTCAGCCACTACACTTCAGTGACTGATGCAACCAGAAAAGCTCTCACAGGAGAGTCGACCAGCTTAGGCTGATCGTAATTTATTAATTAGTCAAAACAGAAAAAGGAACAGGAGACGAGATGGCAAGAGAAAAATTTGAACGCTCAAAACCACATGTTAATGTGGGTACAATCGGCCACGTTGACCACGGAAAAACAACACTAACTGCTGCAATCACTAAAGTGTTGAGCATGGATGGACTGGCTGAAGCTAAAGGCTTTGATGAGATTGACGGTGCTCCGGAAGAAAAAGAACGTGGGATAACGATTGCAACTTCACACATTGAATACGAGACAGTAAATCGTCACTACGCACACGTTGACTGCCCAGGTCACGCCGATTATGTAAAGAACATGATTACAGGTGCAGCACAGATGGACGGTGCAATACTTGTTGTGTCGGCTGCCGACGGTCCAATGCCACAAACCCGCGAACATATTTTGCTCGCACGTCAGGTGAACGTTCCGCATCTTGTGGTTTTCTTGAACAAAGTAGATCAAGTTGATGATGAGGAACTGCTCGAACTGGTTGAAATGGAGGTTCGCGAACTACTAGACACCTACGATTTTCCTGGAGATGATACTCCTATTATTAAAGGCTCTGCCCTGGAAGTCATGGAATGCTCGGCAACTGATTCCAGCGATGCATCGTATGCTTCGATTAAAGAGTTAATGGAAGCAGTTGACAGCTTCATTCCTGAACCTGTACGTGATCTTGATAAAGACTTCCTGATGTCTGTTGAAGACGTATTCACAATTTCCGGACGTGGTACAGTGGCTACCGGACAAATAGAACGCGGCATTGTAAAGGTTGGTGAGGAAATTGAAATCACCGGACTCCGTGATACACAAAAAACAACAGTCACAGGTGTGGAAATGTTTCGCAAATCACTTGATCAGGGACAAGCGGGAGACAATGTTGGAATTTTGCTGAGAGGTGTCAAGCGTGAAGATATTGAGCGTGGACAAGTAATTTGCAAACCCGGCTCTATAACACCGCATACAAAGTTCAAAGGTCAGGTTTATGTCCTTGGTAAAGATGAGGGTGGAAGACACACTCCTTTTTTCACCAATTATCGTCCGCAGTTTTATTTCCGAACAACTGACGTAACCGGAATAGTTAAATTACCAAGTGGAGTCGAAATGGTGATGCCCGGTGACAATGTAGAAGTCACCATTGAGCTGATCAGCCCCATTGCAATGGAAAAAGAAGTACGTTTTGCAATTCGTGAAGGCGGCCGGACTATTGGTTCCGGAGTCGTAACCGAAGTTATTGAATAAACAACTCAGGCGGTTAAATGGAACAAAAAATAAAGGTCCGTTTTAAAGGATACGACGATAAACTACTCGACAAAACCATCAGCGAAATCGTTCATACAGTAAGGCGAACAGGCGCTGAGATAGTCGGTCCAATTCCACTTCCAACCCGGAAGAACCGCTATACTGTTTTGCGTTCTCCGCACGTAGATAAAAAGTCGAGAGAACAGTTCGAAATTCGCACACATAAAAGACTGCTCTATATTTTGGACACGACTCCACAGACGATGGATGCTTTAATGCGCCTCGATATTTCTGCAGGAGTTGACATCGCTATCAAGCAAGAAGGATAAAGCCTTAGCAGGCAATTTTAAAATCATGGCAACTATAAAAACCGTTGATACAGGCAATAAAGCCGCAGGTGAAATCGAAATTGATGATTCAATTCTGGAAACGCCTTACCACAGAAAAGCTGTTTCCGAGGTGGTTCGTCAGTTTTTAGCTGCAAATCAGCAAGGGACGCATTCAACAAAAAACCGTTCTGAAGTAGCTTACAGTACCCGTAAACTATATCGACAAAAAGGTACAGGCAGTTCAAGAGCGGGTAGCGCAAAATCGCCTATTCGGCGTCATGGCGGTACTAACTTTGGTCCACAGATGCGTAGTCATGCATTTCGGCTGAACAAGAAGACACGGCGTTTGGCAACCAGGTCAGTGTTTGCGGAAAAAGTTCGCCAGGATGGAGTGCTGGTGCTTGACAGCCTCACATTAACTGACAGCAAAACCAGGAACCTGAAAGCGCTGTTGACCAAGCTTGAACTGCCGGCAAAGGTTTTAATTGTAGCAGATGAGGTGTCAGACAACCTGCGACTTGCTTCCAGAAATCTTCCTGACGTGCATGTGCTGAGTTACCGTAGCCTTAATGTTTATGAGATGATGAGATACACAAAAGTGATTTTCGTCAAAGATGCTCTTGAGGCATACAAGGAAAGGTTGGGCAGATGAATATTTTTGATGTTATCAGAGCACCAAAAATGTCCGAAAAGACTTTGTCACTTAAAGAGGAAGGGAATCAATTCGCTTTTGAGGTTGACCCGAAAGCAAATAAAATTCAGATCAAAGAAAGCGTTGAAAAATCATTTAAAGTTTCGGTGCTGAAAGTTAGAACAATGAATGTTCGGGGCAAGAAAAAGCGCCTCGGACGTTACCAAGGACGCAAGTCCAGTTGGAAAAAAGCATTAGTCACCCTCAGAGCAGGTGAAACTATTGAATTTTTTGAAGGTGCATAAATAAAACTTAAAGAATTATGGGGATAAAGTTCCACAAACCAACCTCTCCGGGACGACGGGGAATGAGTGGTTTCATTTTTGAGGAGATCACAACTTCTACGCCTGAGAAAAGTCTGCTGGCGCCTTTGAAGAAAAAGGGCGGACGAAATAATAATGGTCGAATAACTGTCAGGCATCATGGTGGAGGACACAAACGGCGCTATAGAATCATTGACTTTAATCGCAACAAACAGGGGATTCCTGCCAAAGTGGCCAGTGTTGAGTATGATCCGAATCGAAGTGCGAGAATCAGCTTGCTGCATTATGTCGATGGTGAGAAAAGATATATTCTGACACCTGCAGGTTTAAAAGTAGGAGATGTCATTCTTTCAGGTGAAAAGGCTGACATCAAAACCGGTAATGCTCTGCCGTTAAAAAATATCCCTGTGGGAACACTACTTCACTGCATTGAACTCCGACCGAGAAAAGGTGCTCAACTGGGACGAAGTGCCGGAGCCGCAATACAGTTAATGGCAAAAGGCGACGATTATGCTCAGCTGAAACTACGTTCCGGAGAGATTAGAAAAGTAAGGATCGAGTGTATGGCAACAGTTGGAACTGTCGGCAATCCTGAGCACATGAATATCAAAATAGGGAAGGCAGGTCGAAATCGCTGGTTAGGCCGCCGCCCAACAGTACGTGGTGTAGTTATGAATCCAATTGACCATCCACATGGTGGTGGTGAAGGAAAAACTTCCGGAGGTCGACACCCTGTAACTCCATGGGGAAAACCTACAAAAGGAGCAAAGACCAGAAAACGTAAGGATACTGACAAATA
Organism: Candidatus Lambdaproteobacteria bacterium; assembly: GCA_012964265.1. Classification (GTDB taxonomy): domain Bacteria; phylum SAR324; class SAR324; order SAR324; family NAC60-12; genus Arctic96AD-7. Next base: position 15,683 of record DTUH01000024.1, on the reverse strand, counting down.
TATTTTGAAGAGGAAATAAAAAGTGCCAAGATCGTTAAAAAAAGGGCCGTTTGTCGATGCCCATCTGGAGAAAAAAGTCGCAGTTGCAAAAGCCAGCAACGATCGGCGCCTGATTAAAACATGGTCCCGCCGTTCTGTTATTTTACCGGATTTTATCGGTACAAACATCGCCGTACATAACGGAAACAAATTCATTCCCGTTTTTATTACAGAAGATATGGTCGGTTACAAATTAGGTGAATTCGCTCCTACCAGAACATATCGGGGACATGTTGGTAAAAACGATAAAAGGGCAAAACGCTAATGACTGCCCAAGCAACAGCAAGAAATATAAGAGTGGCCCCAAGAAAAGCCCGTTTGGTTGTAGATTTGATCAGGGGAAAGAATGTCGTTCGGGCAATGGCGCAATTGAGTACATTGCGTAACAGAGCGGCTGAACCGGTAATGAAAGTCCTGCAGTCCGCAATTGCAAATGCAGACAGTCAAGATCCGGAAGCTGATGTAGATAATTTCAGGGTTATCACTGCTTACGTAAATGAAGCACGGGTGCTCAAACGTTTCCGGCCGAGAGCAATGGGACGTGCCTCTGGTATTAAAAAACGCTCCAGCCACATCACGCTGGAAATCGGAGAATAAAATTAAAATCACAATTCCCGTTTCTGAAAGGGAATTCACGTTTAACAAGGTAAACTGTGGGTCAAAAAGCTAATCCAATAGGTCTGAGACTTGGTATTTCAAGAACATGGAATTCCAAGTGGTTTGCAGAAAAAGATTATGCAAGTCAGCTTAAAGAGGATTTGGATATTCAAAAATTTGTGAAAGCTCGTCTAAAGCATGCGGCAATTTCAAAAATAGAAGTAGAGCGCACAGCCAAAAAAACAAAGGTAAATATTTTTTCTGCACGGCCAGGAATTATCATTGGTCGTAAAGGTGACGAAGTTGAGCGTTTAAAAATAGAACTTAGCAAGAGTACCCCGCACGATGTGGTGATTAATATTAAAGAAATCAAACGTCCGGAAATAGATGCAACTTTGATTGCGGAAAATATTGCCAGCCAGCTGGAGCGGCGAATTGCCTACAGACGAGCGGTCAAACGTTCAATACAGGCTGCAATGCGTATGAATATCGCGGGCTGCAAAGTTATGGTAGGCGGCCGCTTGAATGGTGCAGAAATCGCTCGTTCTGAGTGGGTACGTGAAGGACAGGTAAAATTACATACTTTACGTGTTGTTATTGATTACGGGGTCGCTGAAGCAAATACAACCTATGGCATTATTGGAGTAAAAGTCTGGGTATATCGAGGTGAAGATTATGGTAAATCCCGCGGTAGACGATCACACAGTTAGAAAGTTATAGCCATGTTAATGCCAAAAAGGACAAAATTTCGTAAACAGATGCGTGGTAGGATGCAAGGAGACGCGCAAACAGGAAATTTGATTAGTTTCGGTTCGATAGGTCTTCAGGCAACAGGTCGTGGATACTTGACAACACGGCAGATTGAGGCAGCCCGAAGAGTAATTGCACGAACTTTAAAACGGAGCGGAAAAACCTGGATAAGAGTTTTTCCGGATAAACCCGTCACCAAGCGACCAGCTGAGACACGGATGGGAAAAGGAAAGGGAGCAGTTGATACATGGGTAGCAGTTGTGCATCCCGGACGGGTTCTCTATGAAATTGATGGTGTCCCGGAAGGAATTGCGCATGAAGCACTGCGTCTGGCTGCTTACAAATTGTCCATAAAAACAAAAATTATAAAAAGGGCTGCAGTATTATGAAGGCTTCTGACTTACGAGCTCTACCGGTCAATGAACTGGAAGCAAAAATAAACGACTTGAAAGAGGAATACCTGCGATTGCGCTGCGGTCACGTTTCAAGGCAATTAGCGGACGTTCTTATGATCAAAAAAACACGTCGAAATATAGCCCGCTTGAATACCGTGTTGACAGAAATACAGGCTAAACAATCACGAGTGGAAGGCTGAAATGAGCAAACTAAAGCTTCAAAGCGGAGTTGTCGTCAGTAACAAAATGGACAAATCCATTGTTGTAAAGATTGAGAGAAAAATTAAACACCCTATTTACAAGAAGACCATCAAGCGCTCAAAAAAATACGTTGCTCATGATGAGAAGAACGAATGTCAAATTGGTGATTTGGTTCAAATTGCCGAATGCAGACCTTTGAGCAAACGCAAGCGTTACAGATTATATAAACGGGCACAATGATACAAACTCAGAGCATTTTGGGAGTTGCTGACAACTCAGGAGCAAAAAGACTGATGTGCATCAAAGTACTTGGTGGATCTAAGAGACGATATGCACGGGTAGGAGACATCATTGTTGCATCCATCAAGGATTGCCTGCCTCATTCCAAGGTAAAATCAGGAGATGTCGTCAAAGCAGTGGTTGTCCGTACCAAAAAAGAATTTCGTCGTAAAGACGGCAGTTACATAAAATTTGATGAGAATTCTGCTGTAGTGATTGACGCTAAACGTGAGCCGGTGGGAACGCGCATTTTCGGACCGGTAGCCAGAGAACTACGTGCCGGTAAATTTATGCGAATCCTCTCACTTGCCCCGGAAGTATTGTAGAGTTTAAAAATGAAAGCCAAACAGAAAAAAAAGAGAAGACCCACAATTCGTCGTGAAGACACTGTGATGGTTATTTCCGGAAAAGAAAAAGGGCGTACGGGACGTGTTATAACTGTAGATTGGAAACGGGAACGTTTGCTGATTGAAGGTGTAAATATGGTCACACGCCATACTAAGCCCAATGCTGCAAATCAGCAGGGCGGGTTGGTAAAAACCGAATCACCTGTTCACTACTCAAATGTACAGCTATACAACCCTGCTTTGAACAGAGGTGTACGTGTAAAAATACAAACCAGCGGTGCAGGTGTTAAAAATCGGGTCTGTGTAAAATCAGGAGAGGTATTAGGATAATGTCAGAAAGTCATTTGTTGGAGACCTACAAGACAAAGGTCGTGCCGCTTCTACAAAAGAAGTTTAATTACAAAAATACGCATCAAATTCCAGCCATCAAGAAGGTCACCTTGAACATAGGTCTTGGAGAAGCCGTTCAGAATCCCAAAGTTGTAGAGGCAGCCAGCAAACAACTGGCTTTGATTTCCGGACAGAAACCTGTGATCACACGGGCAAAACGTTCCATTGCGGGATTTAAACTGCGTGAAGATATGCCTATCGGCTGCATGGTTACTCTACGTAATCAGCAAATGTGGAATTTTCTTGATAAATTACTTCACATTGCCATGCCGCGTATTCGGGACTTTCGTGGTATTTCACCAAAGGCTTTTGATGGAGCAGGAAATTATACAATCGGTATTAAGGAACAATTGATATTTCCTGAAATTGAATTTGATGATGTGGATCACATCCGTGGAATGAATGTTTCTGTAGTAACAAGTGCTCCTACAGATAAAGAGGGTCTTGCGTTTCTGCAGGACTTAGGATTTCCTTTTAGAAAATAGGTTTGATGGCAAAAAAATCGATGATCGCCAAAAGCGAGCGCAAGCAAAAATATAAAGTGCGTCAATACAGTAGATGTGGTTATTGCGGACGTCCCCGTGGTTATTTGAGAAAGTTCGGGATGTGCAGAATTTGCTTTCGGAAAAATGCAAATGCAGGACTCCTTCCAGGAGTTACAAAAGCCAGTTGGTAAAAATTAAAAAATCTCAATAAAATTGTGTTATGTCAATGAGTGACCCCGTTGCGGATTTATTAACACGTATCCGCAATGCGAATATGAGGAATAAACCGAGCTTGGAACTCTTATCTTCCAAAATGAAAGTCAGCATCGTCAAAGTTTTGAAAGATGAAGGATTCATTGTGAACTGGGAGTTAGACGAAAAAGGCAAGTTCCCGCAACTCCGGATCTGGTTAAAATATGTGGATGAATTGCCGGTAATCCGCGAAATTAAACGTATCAGCAAACCCGGACTCCGTCTCTACACAAAAGGTAAAGATTGCAAACCTGTTTTAAATGGACAGGGAATTTCGATTCTTTCCACCTCAAAGGGAATTTTGAGCGATCGACAATGCCGTGCCGACAATATCGGAGGCGAAGTGCTTTGCACTGTCTGCTAGTCTGGATTATAAAGAGAATAGAAAATGTCAAGAATTGGTAAAAAACCCATCAAAGTGACTCAAGGAGTTGAGGTGTCCTTTAAGGCACGTCTTCTTTCTGTGAAGGGACCAAAGGGTGAATTGGAACTCAAAGCGCATCCGGCGATTGAGTTGAATATTGATACCGAAAAGATTTTAGTAACACCTGCGGATCTGGATGCACCTATGACTCCAATGCTTGGAACCACCTGGGCATTGATCTCAAATATGATTCATGGTGTGACAGAAGGTTTTCAAAAACAACTCAACTTAGTCGGTGTCGGTTATAAAGCAGCTGTCAGTCAAAAAATTCTGGAACTTAATGTAGGTTACTCTCATCCAATAAAATACGCTCTTCCGGATGGAATAAAAGCTACTGTCAATGCCAATACCAGGATTCTGCTTGAAAGTTCTGACAAACAACTTTTGGGACAGGTTTCAGCGGAGATTCAAAAATTTAGACCACCTGAGCCTTACAAAGGAAAAGGTATTTTATTTGAGGGCGAAAAAATTAAGCGAAAAGCCGGAAAAAGCGGCAAAACTTAAAACTCAAGTTACATATAGAAATGGATAATGCGGCAAATCGTCTGAAGGCTAGACAAACCAGACACAGACGTCTTAGAAAAAAAATCTTCGGTACAGATTTGCGCCCTCGACTGGCGGTGTTCAGATCTGCACTCCATATTTATGTGCAGGCAGTTGATGATATCGCAGGGAGGACACTTGCCGCTTCTTCAACAGTTGAATTAAAAAAATCCTTGAAAAAGACCTATTCTGGAAACAAAGACGCAGCAAAAGCAGTTGGTACAGATGTGGCAAAAAAACTATTAGGCAAATCAATTTCCTCCGTTGTCTTTGACCGCGGTGGTTATGTTTATCATGGACGTGTACAGGCCTTAGCCGATGGTGCTAGGGAGGCAGGCCTGAAGTTCTGAACCCGGCAAAGCTGAATAAATGGTAAAATAGTGGCAGAAAAGCATTCAGAAAAAAATGAGCTGATCGAAAAGGTGATCCGTGTAAACCGAGTAGCCAAAGTAGTGAAAGGTGGACGAAGATTTAGCTTTAGTGCCTTGATTGTAGTCGGTGACGGCCGCGGTCAAGTTGGACTGGGCCTTGGAAAGGCTAACGAAGTTGTTGAAGCAATTCGCAAAGCAGTTGAACAGGCTTCAGCATGCATGAAAAAAATTAATGTGGAAGGCACATCAATTCCACATTTGGCTGTAGGCAAATTTGGTTCCGGAAAGGTTTTAATGAAACCTGCTGAAAAAGGTCATGGAATCATTGCTGCCGGTGCAGTTCGAGCCGTCATGGAAGCCGCCGGTATCATGGACATCAGTGTTAAGTGTTTAGGTTCCCGAAATCCAAACAATTTGGTGCGCTCTACCCTTGAAGGCTTATACAATCTGAGAAGTAACGAATGGATTGCGCGGGCAAGAGGTAAAGACATCGAATATTTAAGCCAACATTAAAGATGCCAACTAAAATAAAAGTGACACAGATTCGAAGTCGAATTGGTGCTAAAACAAATCAAAAAGCATGTCTGAGCGGATTAGGCTTACGGAAAATAAACAGCTCTGCGGTGCTTGAAAACACTCCGGAAGTTCGTGGAATGATACGGAAGGTAAATCATCTTGTCCGGATTGAGACAGCAGTTTAATAATAAACGGAAACACAATGTATCTCCACGATCTTGAATCAAGTAAATACAAGCCCCGTAAACGTGTAGGCAGAGGTCCTGGAAGCGGAAGCGGAAAGAATTGCGGACGCGGACAAAATGGTGCGAAATCACGTTCCGGATATAAACGTAAGAGAGGTTTTGAAGGCGGACAAAATCCGCTTAGCCGCAGATTGCCAAAGTTTGGATTTACAAGTCCAAACAAAGTATATGCCCAGCTGATAAATTTACAAAACCTGGAAGATGCGGTTTCAGTTGAAACAGGAAGCAGCCTGGATAAAAGCAAACTGAAGGAATTGGGTTTCATCAAAAAAGCAGACAAACCCGTAAAGCTTTTAGGAAAGGGAGTCCTGAGCAAGAAATTAACGATTGAAGTAGATATGGTCAGCGCAAGTGCTGCTGAAGCAGTGAAAAAAGCCGGTGGAGAAGTAGTTACGAGAGATCCGGGACGTCTTTGATGTTAAACATTATTCAGAATATTTTTCGGATTGAAGAGTTAAGACAGCGCATTTTCTTCACTCTTTTCATGCTTTTCATTTTCCGCCTGGGTGCACATATTCCTACACCTGGGATTGATGGAGGGGCACTGACGGCATTTTTTGAAGCGCAACAGGGTTCCATACTGCGTTTTTTCGATATGTTTACTGGTGGTGCATTGGCGAGGCTGACTGTTTTCGCGTTGGGTGTAATGCCTTACATCAGTGCTTCAATTATTATTCAGTTATTGACTGCAGTTTTCCCTTACCTGGAAAGGTTATCTAAAGAGGGCGATGCCGGACGTAAAAAGATTACCGGTTACACGAGATACGGAACGATAGTTCTCAGTATAGTTCAGGGCTTTGCCATTGCGGTCGGACTTGAGAGTATGGCTGCTCCAAGTGGACAACCAATCGTAATTTCAACCTTAAGTCCATGGGCATTTAGAGCACTGACTGTAATCACCCTGACTGCAGGTACAGCATTTTTGATGTGGGTAGGAGAGCAAATCAGTGAACGTGGGATTGGAAATGGTATCTCGTTATTGATTTTTGCAGGAATTGTAGTTGGCATTCCAGGCGCTATCATAAATTCAATTCGTCTGGTTCAGGATAATGTGTTGTCACCCCTGGTACTGATATTAGTAGGATTGTTGATGATAGTTGTTATCTTCCTGGTTATATTTGCAGAAACTGCATACAGGAAAATCCCTGTACAATACGCAAAACGAATGCAGGGGAATCGAATGTTTGGAGGTCAGTCTTCACACCTTCCTCTGAAAATTAACACTGCGGGAGTTATACCGCCAATTTTCGCATCTTCGATCCTTGCTTTTCCGGCAACAATCACAGGTTTTATTGCAATCCCGTGGGTGCAGGCAATCGGCAGTCAGTTGCTACCGGGCAGAATGCTTTACAACTTTATGTTTGCCCTGATGATTTTTTTCTTTGCCTTCTTTTATACGGCAATTACGTTTAACCCTGTAAAGATTGCAGAAGAAATGAAGAAACATGGTGGATACATTCCGGGAATACGTCCCGGCAAAAAAACGGCTGAATATGTGAATTTAGTACTTTCAAGATTAACTTTTGGCGGAGCAACTTACTTGGCCATTGTCTGTCTATTCCCGTACATACTTTTTGACCTTTTTGACATTCCTTTCTACTTTGGCGGGACAGCACTTTTAATTGTGGTTGGAGTAGGATTAGACCTGGTTAATCAAATTGAAGCCTTCCTGTTAAATCAGAATTATGACGGCTTCATGAAAAAAACAAAGCGACGGCAATTGAAATCTGGTGCGTTGCGACTATGATGCAATCAAAAAAATAACATGAAAGTACGTTCGTCCGTAAAAAAAATCTGCAACAAATGCAGAATCATTAAGAGAAAAGGAGTCTTGCGCGTAATTTGCGAGAATCCAAAACATAAACAGCGTCAAGGATAAGAAGGAGCTGGATGGCAAGAATTTCCGGTATTGACTTACCAAATGCTAAAAGGGTGGAGATTGGACTGACCTACATCTATGGTGTCGGCAGAAAGATTTCAAATGATATTTTAACCAAAGCGAAGATTGATAAGGATGCCCGTGTACGTGACCTGAGTGACGAACAGGTGAATCAGATACGTACAATTATCGAAAAAGAATACCAGGTTGAAGGCGATCTTAGACGGGACATTAGTTTGAATATCAAGCGCCTCATGGATTTAGGCAACTACCGTGGTTTGCGGCACCGCAAACATATGCCGGTAAGAGGTCAACGGACCAAAACCAATGCAAGAACAAGAAAAGGGCCAAGAAGACTGGCAGTCAGCAAGAAAAAATAATTCATCCTAAACACTGAAAAGAGCCGTATCTGATGGCACAGGCAAGAAAGAAAAAAGAGAAAAAAATCGTTGAACAGGGCAGGGTTTATATCAAGGCCACGTTTAATAACACAATCGTGACAATTACTGATGCTCAAGGCAACGTAATTGCCTGGTCAAGTACAGGCGCCCATGGCTTTAAAGGGTCACGAAAAAGCACACCGTTTGCTGCAAGAGTGGCGGCAGATGATGCTCTGAGAAAGGCAGTTGACAGCGGCATGAAAAGTGTCGATGTTTTTGTCAAAGGACCAGGTTCGGGACGTGAGTCCGCACTTCGTGCAATTTCTGCACTTGAAGATATGCGTATCACGTCAATCAACGATATCACACCTGTTCCTCACAACGGATGCCGTCCACCAAAGCAGCGGCGGATCTGATTAAAATGTCATAAATCACAAAACTGTTTGGAAGATTAGTTCCACAGCAGTTTTGTATTTTTGGTTGAATAAAACCAGAAAACTTTACTGGGGTGCAGATGTCTGAAATAAATGAAACAATAGAAACAGCAGATCCGGAGGCAGAAACTGCCATTCCGGAAGATGCTCAAATAGCTGAAACAAACTTGGATGATGAGGGTGAGGAAGGTGTCGAAGAAGAAAATCCCTTCTTTGCAAAAAATTGGATGGCAATTGCAAAACCGTCAAAACTACAGTTTGAGCAAGACAGCTTAAAAGCAGATTATGGAAAGTTTACAATGGATCCTTTAGAGCCTGGATTTGGAATGACGATTGGTCATTCGTTGAGACGGGTTCTCCTTTCTTCAATCAGGGGATCAGCAGTTTTTGCTGTACAGATTGACGGTGTAACGCACGAATTCAGCAACATTCCGGGAATAGTTGAGGACATGGTACAAGTCATCCTCAATATTAAGGAACTGAAAATTGAACAATTTGTTGATGAAATCATTGAACTGGAACTCATCGGTGAAGGTCCTTGTGTAATAAAAGCAGGTGACATTTCAACTTTTGAAAAAGCAGAAGTTTTGAATCCGGATTTGTTTTTGGCAACTTTGCAAAAAGGCGCAACCGTCAGCATGACCATGTATTCACGTTTCAACAAAGGCTACATCACTTCGGAAGAAAATCAGCAGGAGGAATTACCTGTAGGCACAATATACGTTGATTCAAACCATTCTCCTGTAACCCGAATTAACTATGAAGTTGAAAATTCGCGAGTTGATCAAAAAACAGACTATGACCGCTTGAATTTTGAGTTGTGGACAAATGGTTCAGTAAAACCAACAGACAGTCTGGCCTATGCCGCAAAAATCATTAAAGAACACATGGATGTTTTTATTAACTTTGATGAAAGCAGAATAAAGGACGAACCTGAAGAAGAAGTTGAAGACGAACCATTGAATGAAAATTTGTATCGTAGTGTAAGCGAACTTGAACTGTCGGTACGTTCTATCAACTGCCTGCAAAATGCGAAGATTGAAACCATCGGTGACCTTGTCCGGAAGAGCGAACAGGAAATGCTCAAAACTAAAAACTTTGGTCGGAAGTCCCTGAATGAAATTAAAGTAATCCTGACAGATATGGGATTGTCGCTGGGAACTTCCCTGGAAAATTTTGATCCATTGAATAACCCTCACGAAAAAAATTAGAACATAAATCAACGATGCGACATTTAAAAGCTGGAAACCGTTTAGGAGTAACTACGTCGCATCGCCGTGCCATGATGCGTAACATGGTCACGTCTATTCTGGAGATTGGTCAAATCACATGCACGCTTGCAAGAGCGAAAGAAGTCCGCAAACCGCTTGAGAAAATGATCAGTTGGGGAAAACAGGGTGACTTGCATGCACGACGTCAGGCTTTGCGTTTTGTGAAAAGTAAAGAAGCTATGTCTCAACTTTTCGAAGAATTGGCTGAACGTTACAAAGATCGCAATGGGGGATATTCAAGGATTATTAAATTGGGTAAAAACAGACTCGGTGATAACTCTGAGATGGCAATTATACAATTGCTTGGTAGTGAAGCAGATCAGTTAAGTGATTTAAAATCACAGTCAGGCAAAAAGAAAAAGCCCCAGAAAAAAGAAAGTACCATTCTCAAAGAAGTCAGTGAGGAAGTCCGGACTGAGTCAACAACTCCGGAAGAACAAGAAGTTGATCCTGAAAAAAACGAGTCCGACGAAACCGCTGAAACCGCTGAAGTTCAGGTCGAGACGACGCGAGACGAGCATGAAGTAGAAACAAAAGATGAGATTGCGGCTGAAGTTGCTCCGGAACAAAGTGATACAGAAGTAACTCCGGAAGTAATAGAAGTTCCGGAAGAGACTGCGTCAGCCGAAACCGAAATGGAAACCAAAGATGAGATTGCGGCTGAAGCTGTTCCGGATCAAAGTGATGTAGAAGTAACTCCGGAAGTAATAGAAGTTCCGGAAGAGACGGCACCTGCTGAAACCAAAGTTGAAACTGAAGCAGCAGTTCCGGATGAAGTTGTTCCTGTGCAAAATGATGCCAAGGTGATTTTAGAACAAGCTGTTCACGAAGAAATAGATTCAGAGAAAAAGACATCCGACTGAAAAATATAATACCCCTTCCTTCTAAAGGCTCCTTATTCAAGGAACCATTTTTACTCCTTCCATTTTGACTGCTTTAAATTAACCGTTTATGCCTTCCAATCCTGTTTCTGTATCGCCTTCACAAGCAAAGAAGCGAATTTATCTGGAGACATTGGGGTGCGCCAAAAACCGTGTTGATTCTGAAATCATGCTGGCCAGTCTGAAAAAACATGATTTTGAGTTGACGATGAATCCGGAAGTTGCGGAAGTCATTATTGTCAATACCTGTGCGTTTTTGACTGTGGCAAGTGAGGAATCAATCAACAGGATTCTTGATCTCAGCGATTTCAAAAGCAGCGGAAACTGTGAAAAATTGGTCGCAACAGGTTGTTTGACTCAGCGTTACCAGGATAGTCTTGCAAAGCAGATTCCGGAATTGGACGGCCTGCTTGGTTCAAACGGATTTGAAAAGATTCCTGAACTGATTCATTCAATGTACGAAGGTTCCGGAAACTCACAAATATCTCTTCACAAAAAACCTCATTACAAACAATTTGAAGAACAGGCGCGGATCCAAACTACACCGCATCATTATGCTTATCTGAAGATTGCAGAAGGTTGCTCCAACATGTGTTCGTTTTGTAACATTCCTTCTTTAAGAGGTAATTTCAGTAGCCGCACTGTCAATTCCATTGTAACAGAAATCCGGAATCTTACTGAAAAAGGTGTGAAGGAATTTAATTTAATTTCACAGGACACATCATCTTACGCAAAAGATTTTAAGAACGGCACAGGACTCGCGACGCTTTTAAAAAGTATCAGTAAAATTGAAGGTGATTTCTGGATAAGGCTTTTTTATTGTTATCCCAACACTTTCACTACTGAAGCACTGGAAATTATCGCAGCTGACAAAAGATTTTGCCGTTACCTTGATATGCCGTTTCAACATATCAACAATGACGTCCTGAAAGCAATGAACCGAAAAATTAACCGTCGGCAAATTGAAAATAAGATGCAGGAAATTAAATCATATCTTCCGGATGCGGCCTGGCGCACCACATTTATTGTTGGTTTTCCGACCGAAACTGAAGAGAATTTCGAGGAAATGCTTGAATTTGTGTCTGAGGGACATTTTCAGCACGTTGGAGTTTTTTCATATTCTCATGAAGATAATATCCGCTCAGCAAAATGGGGAGATCCTGTTCCAAATGCTCTAAAAAATGAACGGCGCAACCGACTGATGGAAGCGCAACAAAAAGTCAGCAGCCACAGAAATAAAAACTACATTGGCAAAAAAATGAAAGTTCTGCTGGATGGAATAAGTGAAGAAAGTGACTTGCTGCTTCAAGGCCGAAGTGAATTTCAAGGTCCGGATGTAGATGGTCTTGTCTATATCAATGAAGGGACGGCTCGTCCAGGAACTTTCCATAATGTTGAAATTACCGAAGCCCACGCGTATGATTTGATTGGACGCATTGTCTGATTTAGTATAATCTGTATTAAGATATTTTAGAGTATCTGGCAGGTCAAACATCACAAATTCATAAAAAAAGATTGTCATGTCTGGACACAGTAAATGGAGTACAATCAAGCATCGAAAGGCAGCACAGGATGCTAAACGTGGTAAAGTATTTACAAAATTGATTAAGGAGCTCACTATTGCAGCAAGAATGGGAGGCAGCGAACTTGACGCAAATCCACGTTTGCGTACTGCAGTCGCCAACGCAAAAAGCCAAAGTATGCCCAAAGACAATATCGACCGTGCCATTAAAAAAGGGGCGGGAGAATTGGACGGAGTGATATATGAGGAAATAATTTACGAAGGATACGGCCCACACAATGTTGCGATTATTGTTGAGGTAATGACTGACAATCGAAACCGATCCATCGCGTCGGTACGACATGCCTTCAATAAATATAATGGGAATTTAGGTTCAGCTAATTCAGTTCAATATATGTTTGACCGTCTTGGTTCTATCATAGTCGACAAAACTGTTATTGACGAAGACTCGCTGACAGAATTAATTCTGGAAGCAGGTGCAGAGGATCTAAAAACCGAAAATCCTGATTCGTTTCAGGTCATAACCGCACCTGAAGATTTTGATCTAGTCCGCTCATACCTTGAAGAAAAAGATGTTGCCATGCTTAGTGCGGAAGTGATCTGGAATCCGCAAAATCGTGTTGAAATTGATGAGCTTAAAAAAGCGGAACAAGTAATAAAACTGATCGAAATCCTGGAAGATGATGACGACGTGAACAGCGTTCATTCCAATTTTGACATCAGCGAAAACGTAATGGCAGAACTTGGTTGATTCTCTGCGAATTTTAGGAATAGATCCCGGAAGCAGGAACACCGGTTACGGACTGATCGAACAGTCAGGAAACCGCACCCGCCGTTTAGCAAGTGGATGTATCAAACTTAACGCAAAAAATACACTTGCGGATCGTTTGTTTACGCTCTCAAGTGAACTGGAAAAAATAATTGAGGAATTCCATCCGGATTGCGGAGCAGTTGAAAAAATATTTTTTGCAAAAAATGCACAGTCTGCTCTTACTTTAGGGCATGCACGCGGAGTTATTTTACTGAAATTTTCAGAGCATCAATTACCAGTTCATGAGTATCAAGCTCTGAAAGTCAAACAAACAGTCGTTGGTGTAGGACGTGCAGAAAAATCTCAAGTTCAACACATGGTCAAGATTCTGTTGAATTTACAGAACGTACTTCAGGAAGATGAGGCGGACGCACTTGCCGTGGCAATCACGCATGCCCATTTGGGGCTTTTCCTGAATCAGTTGCATTAACTTGGTAACCGCCTGAACTGAACCACATTATGCAACATCTCTCATGATCGCTTACCTTGAAGGACAAATCCTGCGTTCAGAAGCAAATTTAATTGTTCTCAAAACATCAGGTGGTGTAGGTTACGCAGTTCATGTGACAAAACAACTTTCTGTAAAGGCAACTCCGGAAGAATTTCTGACTTTGCATATTTATACTAATGTCAGGGAGGATGATTTATCTCTATATGGATTCCAGAATATAGAGGAAAAAGAGTTATTTACAATGTTAATCAAAACTTCTGGAGTTGGTCCGAAGTTGGGCTTGGCAGTGCTTTCAGTACTTTCCCCACGTCAGTTGGTGGATGCGGTTCTCCAGAACAGCACCGAGAGTTTTAGTCAGGTTCCCGGAATTGGTAAAAAGACTGCGGCAAAGTTGTGTCTTGATTTGAAAGATCAATTGAAACGCCACCCAATTATCGAAATTGAGTCCGGATTCGAGGGAGGCATCCAAACTGGAGGAGTTCTGGCTGGGAAGGGAATTGACGCGATTTTTTCTGCTTTGAAAAATCTTGGTTATTCAGAAAAGGAAATCATGGCTGTTCTCAGGGAATCAGGCAGTTCAGATTTAACTTTTGAAGTCAGACTGAAAAAAGCACTTTCATTATTGGCTCCATTACGTTAGAACAGAAGCACATTTCTAAAACAAATAATCAGGAGAAAAAATGGCAAACCTTAACAAAGTAATGTTAATTGGAAGATTGGGACAAGACCCCGAAATCCGTTACACTCAATCCGGTAGTGCGGTCGCAAATGTCACCATTGCAACTAACGATTATTGGACTGATAAACAGGGTGAAAAACAGGAACGCACCGAATGGCACAGTCTTGTGTTATGGGAAAGGCTCGCCGATCTGGCACAGTCTTATTTGAAGAAAGGCTCACAAGTCTATGTTGAAGGACGTTTGCAGACCAGAGACTGGGAAGATCAACAGGGACAGAAGCATTACAAAACTGAGGTTGTAGTTACAATCATGCAGTTTCTCGATTCAAAAAATCCTGAAAGTGGCAGTTCCACTGAATATTCAGCAACTTCATCTGCACCGCCGGTTACTTCAGCTCCAGTTGATTCTGCAAATTCAAATGAGGCTCCGCAGGGTGATGATTACATCAAAGATGATATCCCGTTTTAACTTTTTCTACAGGCCATTTTGCTGAAATAAGTTAAATTGCAGTACATGGAATAATTGTAATTTGGGTCTCGCATTATTTTGGACTATTAAGGCCCCCCACAACTCTCCAAATTTGTGTGAAGTCGGTATTTTCACCATTGACCGAGCTATTTCCCAAGCCCCAATATAATACAATAGCACAAAGATCAGCAGCTATGCCATTTAAGAAGTTTTCACTTAAAACCGTGGACCTCGCTTCAATGCTGGAAAGTTTTAAACTGAACTCATTGTTTGCGGAAAAGTGTCGTCCAATGAAAAAAACACAAAATCGAATCCCAATTACAATTAAACTGGATGATTTTGACGCAGAAATTACACACAAAAAAATCAGAAATATTAATTTGAGGGTTTGCCCCCCCGACGGTAAGGTTCGTATTTCTGCTCCCTTACATTTGAGCCAGGAAAAAATAAGTAAATTTGCAATTGCTAAACTTGATTGGATCAGAAAACAGAGACAAAAGATGCACAAAAAGGTGTATCAAATTCCTGACCAATATCTAAATCATGAAATTCATTACTTCAGAGGCAGCAGCTATCCTTTAAGAGTAATTGAAAACAACAAATCTCCGTTTGCAGAGTTTGTCAATCAGGAAATAATTCTAAACGTACCTGCAGAAGCTCAAACTGAAATGCGGCGTTCGGTCTTAAATGAGTGGTACCGTCAGCAACTCATGCAGTTAATCCCGCCTCTTATCAACAAATGGGAAATTATCTTAAACGTTTTTGTAAGTAACTTTTACATTCGCAGCATGAAAACCAGATGGGGTAGTTGTACTCCTAAAACACGTAAAATTCGCTTCAATCTGGAGTTAGCCAAAAAGTCACCTCAATGTCTGGAATATATTGTCGTCCATGAATTAGTACATCTGCTGGAAGCAAGTCATAACAACAGATTCAAGGCGTTGATGAATCAGTTTTATCCTGACTGGAAACTCCATCGGAAAGAGTTGCACAGTTTAGCAATTGCGTCATAATTGTTTGAAATTGATGAGCTTAAAAAAGCGGAACAAGTAATAAAACTGATCGAAATCCT
>DTUH01000023.1 GCA_012964265.1 Candidatus Lambdaproteobacteria bacterium | reverse complement strand
ATATAGACCAAACAAAGTAATTCTTTTGTTGGTTTCATACCCTGGAATCCTGAATTGTCAGTTGAATTTTTCGTCTGCCGCGGAATTCGTTAAATGCCAAATTCACTGCCAGTTTTGAAGGCGGATTTTCAGCATACATCTCTGCCCGATTCCAACCTATTATTTCAACATTTCCGTTTAATTGCCATTTGACGTGTTTATCCTTGATCAGTGAAAACGGTAATTCCGGAGTTTCCATGGAAAAAAGCGGTTCCGGATTTCCTTCACCGAAAGGCTGAAGACGGTCTAGCTGTTCCACAAACAGGTCAGTTAATTTTGGAAACTCAAGGGAGCCGTCGAGTTTTAAGCTCGGTTCAATTGATTCAGGAATATGCTCCCGGCAAAAAGCAAAAAAACGTTTCCGGAATGCGTCTAAATTTTCCGGAATCAAGCTGCAGCCTGCAGCGGCGGCGTGACCACCGAAACGTTCCAGCAAATCCGAACATCCTGAAAGCGCGTCCTTCAAATGCAATTCCGGAATGGAACGTCCGGAACCTTTCAACTTTTCTTCACGCTCGCTGAGTACAAGCACAGGCTTGTAAAAACGTTCCACCAAACGAGTTGCAACAATTCCGTTTATACCCTCGTGAAATTCCGGAGAAGTCAAAATCAAAGCCGGAAAATGCTTTTGAGTCTCTGCAAGAGCAAGAGCTGTTTCCAGCATTTCTCCTTCTTTTTCACGCCTTTCAAAATTTGTGGCATCCAGTTTTTTTGCCATTGTTTCTGCTTCCTGAAGATCATTTGAAAGCAAAAATTTGACTGCCATATCAGCATCTTCCAGACGTCCGGCGGCATTCAGCAAAGGAGCAAATTGAAAACCAAGTGTGCGTGAAGTGATGGTATTTACTTTTTTCAATTGCTGAAGAACCTGAATCGCCAGCCTCGGTTTTTCATTCATCACAAGCAGCCCGTGATGAGTCAAAATCCGATTTTCATCCACCAGCGGCATCACGTCCGCCACAGTCCCTAAAGCCGCTAAATCAAGGCTGTCGCGTAAATTTGGTTCCGTTCGTTCAGCAGTCCACCATCCGGAATTTCGCAAGGATTTCCGCAATGCCATGATCAACTTGAGAGCCACGCCGCATCCGGAAATTTTCTTGAAAGGATAATTACATTCCGGATGATTTGGATTGACCACGATTCCGGAAGGCAGCAAACTCACATCAGCCAAATGATGGTCGGTGACGATTGTTTTTATACCTTCATCATTCAGTCGCTTAACTTCCCTTGCGGCAGTTATTCCGTTGTCCACGGTAATAACCAGTTCCGGATTCATTTCCAGCAAAATATCGGTACTTGCCTCGGTCAAACCGTAGCCGTGTTTTATCCGGTTTGGAATAAAAAAGTCTAAATTCAGGTTCCCGCATTTCTGTAAAAATTCCAGCATCAAGGCTGTAGCCGTGATCCCATCGACGTCATAATCGCCTAAAATTACAATTCGCCGATTATTTACAATCGCATCCTGTAGCAGATTCACCGCTTCCCGCATCTGCCTAAGTTCATAGGGATCACGGAGATTACTGAGGTTCGGCATTAAAAAAGATTTAATTTCTTCCCGTGTTTTGTATCCCCTTCGCAAAAGAATTTCCGCCACCTGCGGATTTGTTTTCCACTCCAGACACAATCGCTTTACTTGCTCAGGATCACCTGTTGATGAGTCAAACCATTGTTTTTGGGGTACCATCAATTTTCCTGCTCCCGTTTCTTTTTTTTGAACCTGCGTGTTGTCTTCTGAGGTTGAGGATCAGGCATTTTCCATATTAATTTTTTGGGAAGCATTTTTTCACCCTGCAGAAAATTGAACATTTCCAAACAAATCCAGGCATCAGTAGCCGCATAAAGACATTGACTTGAGTTAAATTTGTGACGCTCCCAATTTGTTAATTGTTCTTTTTTTGTTATCCGGACACCAAAAAATATGGCGGCAAGATTCCGCAGACCACATGTAACAATACCCAATTCACTTGCAATGTTCGACAGGTCCACAAAACTTTCTGCATCAAATTTACACAATTTTTGGAGAGCTCTAATATCATCAAGAATGGCAACTCCTACTTTCAAAATTTCAGGATCTGCCAGCAAAGAAATTAATTCCTCTGGAAGTCCCAAATAATTTAAACGGAACAAAAAAGCTTCATCCTTAGTGGATAACTGTAAAAGTGAAACTGAATACTGTTCGCCTTTTTTAAAGGTTGGACGTGTTTCTGTATCAAAACCTAAAATAGAATCCCTCCGTAATATTTTTATTGCATCACTCAGATCTTTAGTTTCAGAAATTAAATGAATTTTTCCTTCAAATGCCAGTAACGGCAGATTCTTTATGTGTTCTTTGTTCAGTCTTTCCGGAAAACGCCGTTCTGTTTCCGAACCGGTTTCTTCTCTTGAATTTGGGCTGGATTGATGGAAAGATTCTCTTTCTGCAGAGTCGGAATTAGTTTGCAAATCTTGTCTATGCATTGCGACAATTGAGGGTCATGGGTTTTAAGTTGTGAATGTTTCCGGAAAGGTATTTATTTCTCAGGACTCAGATTGTTTATTGATGTTTTGATACTCTGTTAAAGCTTGTTCAATAATTTCCCAGGAGAAACCCCGCTGGTAAAGTTTTTGACTTAAAGCCGCAGGTGTTTGTTTTTTACCTTTTGTGTGCAAACGTTCAAGGCACTCGGCTGCTTTTTTCAGCCACAGTTCCTGATTGCCGAGTTCACTCAAAATCGTCTGGGACAGTTCACGCGAGATGCCGCGATTTTGAAGATCCTGTAAAATCCTGAAAGGACCGTATGAATTGTTTGCGAGTTTTGATTCAACAAAACGGTTGGCAAAGCGCTCATCACTTTGGAAATCACGCTCTTGCATTTCCAGCAAACAACGTTCCACCAGTGAATTAACATCAGATGTCGCGGATTTATAAAAACGTTGTTGAAGTTTTCTACGCAGTTCAAAAGCAGAATGTTCGCGCACAGCAAGAAAGCTCAGCATTTTGTTCCGGATCGCAGTGTAGCAGGCTTCTCTCTCCAATAAATCCTGTTGTGCATCTGTGAGCGGTTTGTCTTTTGGCTGACCTAAATCGGTCCATATTTCTGCAGCCAGTTTCAGTTCTCGCTCATCACTCAACTTAAGTGTTACTGTGCCGTCATAAGAAAAATGAGCAGCTTCTACACTCACAAAATTTTGATTTTCAACTAACTCCAAAATACCCTGTTTACATGCGATTCCGCCCTCGAAACCACCGTGAAGAAAATCCGGAAGTTTTTGCACAACTGGTAAAAAACAATCCGTACATGGCACGTGTTTACGATTATCCGGAACTTCTCATTCCGCATCCTACTCCAGAAAATTTTCGGCAACTCTGGAAAAACAAAAACGCGAACTGTCCTGCGCCATCCGGAAAAGTCCATCTGGAAATTGGCTGCGGTTCCGGTCGTAACTTGATCGAATTAGCACTGGCAAATCCGCAAGACTCTTTTATCGGCCTTGAATTACGCTACAAACGACTGGTCCTCGCGGCCAAAAAAATTGAACGGCAAAATATTCAAAATATCCTTTTGATGCGTGAACGTGGTCAATTTATTGATGAATATTTACCACACAAAAGCATGGATTGTATGCACATTAATTTTCCTGATCCATGGTCCAAAAAAGCTCGGCGAAAACATCGAATCCTCAGTGCAGAATTTTTGTCCAAGATGCATCCGCATTTCCGTTCCAAAGGTGAACTGCGTTTTAAAACGGATCACCTCGAATATTTTGAAACGGTTACGGACATCCTTCAGGATCTCAAAACCTATACTATAATCGAACACACCACCGATTTGCATCGGAGCGAGTACAATGAAAATAATATTCTGACGGAGTTTGAGATGTTATTCAAGTCGAAGGAAAACCCACCGATTGGGTTTCTGCGCGCTGAAGTTCTCTGAAAAAACTACTCTGACTTATCCATGCGATTTTGATAATGATAATAAATTCGAAGTAGTTCTACTGGCGTCAGAATCATATTAATCCAAGAGACTTTTGATTTTCCCTGGTCGTGCCATTGGCTCAAAGGTAATTCATAAATTGAGTTAACTGTTTTCTGATGCCCCATTAGTTCAATGCTACGTGCAAATAATTCTACATCAAAAAACCAGCGTGATAAAAAAGGCTGTGAAAAAATCAATTCTGCATGTTCTGTACGAAATAATTTTGCACCGCACTGCGTATCATAAACCGGAATTTTCAGAATACCACTTGCAATAGTTGCGAAAACTCGTCCAAAGTAGTGTCGAAATACTGATCGTTGAATAGAGGCTCCTAACCTCAATATTCTTGAACCGCAAACAGCTACCAATTCGCTGTTACTTTGAAACTTTTCCATAAATTCTGGAATTGTGGAAAGTGGGGTTGCTAAATCCGCATCCCAATACCCCACAAACTGAAATTTTTGTGTTTGAAGCAACGTTGTGATCCCCTGTCTTACTGATTCAGCTTTTCCTTGGTTGTAGGGCAAATTGACAACTTGACAGCGTTCGGGGTTGCTGTTCGCAAAATCAACTATGATTTTTTGTGTCCCATCAATACTCCCATCATTTACAAAGCAAAAATAAGTGGAATCAGTAAGACAGGGAATCACAACGTTGCTTCAAAC
>DTUH01000022.1 GCA_012964265.1 Candidatus Lambdaproteobacteria bacterium | reverse complement strand
GCAGGAAATTCATCATTATGACATTATTGTAATCGGCTCCGGTCCGGCAGGTGAAAAGGCCGCCATGCAGGCCAGCAAGCTTAAAAAGCAGGTCGCTCTCATTGAAAAATTGCCGCGTCTCGGCGGAGCTTCACTTCACACCGGCACAATTCCCTCCAAATCACTGCGGGAAACTGTGATGCATTTGGCGCTATTGCGTCAGCAAACTCACGGGATTGAGATTAAATTTAAAGAAAATCTGACAACCCAGGAGTTGATGTATCGTAAAGAAATGGTGATCCTGGATCAGGAAAATTCCCTGCGTCGAAATTTTGAGAAAAATAACATTAACGTTATCGAGGGAACACCTCGATTCCAGTCAGCCACGACGTTGAAAATCACTCCTACTGATAACAGTGAAGTATTTGAAATTACAGCAAATTATTTTATTATCGCAACAGGGTCATCACCTCGAAGGCCAAAATGGGCACCTTTTGATAACGAATGTGTTTTTGATTCTGACACTATTCTGAACATCAAGCATCTACCGAAAAAAGTAACCATCATCGGTGCCGGCGTAATCGGCTGCGAATATGCTTCAATTTTTTCAAAAATGGGCATCCGTGTAAATCTCATCGCGCGTGACCGTAATGTACTGCCCTTTATCGATCGACAAATTGCAGAAAATTTAATGTACCAAATGAGTAACCAGCGTGTTACTTTGCGTCTGGGAGAAAACGTGGAAGACATTGAAAAAATCAATGCAGATGAAATCCATGTAAAACTGGAAAGCCAGAAAATTCTGCCCTGTTCAACAGTGATGGTGGCAGCCGGACGTTTTGCCAATTCCGGTGGATTGAATCTGGATAAAGTAGGAGTGGAGTTGGGAAATAACGGACTGATCAAAACTGACGCAAATTTTCAAACAGCCCGGCCAAATATTTATGCTGTTGGAGATGTAATCGGTTTTCCTGGACTGGCATCCACCTCAATGGCACAGGCCCGTATTGCGGTTTTACATGCCTTCGGCCAACTTGAATCTGAAAAAATGCCCCGGGATTTACCTCTTGGAATCTGGACTATTCCGGCAGTTTCAATGGTAGGAAAAACGGAAGAAGAATTGACTGATGCCCGCATTCCATATGAAATCGGCATTGCTCATTTTAAAGAAATTTCCAGGGCACATATCATGGGAGAAAATGAAGGGATTCTCAAGCTCCTCTTTGATCCGGAAACACTCAAAATACTGGGTATCCACATCATTGGTCCACATGCTTCAGAATTGATTCACCTGGGCCATTCAGTAATGTTTTATGAAGGAACAATAAAATATTTTATGAATACAGTTTTTAACTCCCCCACACTTGATGAAGCTTACCGTGTTGCAGCTTTTAACGGCATGAACCGCCTTGATCACGAATCCCTCTGAAACCATCACCGGTCACACTCTGGTCACAAACCTCCAAATCACTCTTGAAAAAGAAAGCGAGTAGTGTTATCTCTAAGGTTCGAATGATCTGTATAGTGATGAACCAGCAAAGAGTCAAAAACTGTATTAAAGAGTTTCACCACAGAGTCACAGAGAGCACAGATAACTTAATCCTTTATTTTTTTTGCTACTTCTTAAGACGAAACTGCCATTCCCGCGGATGCTGGAATCCAGGGGTAGTTGTTCAAACCTTGTACTAGGCATGAACGGAGAGCGGGAATGAATTTGTTAGTTGGTTGTCTTTATTGACCAATGACATTTTCAGCAACTAACTTACTAACCACTTTTTTTCCTGTTTTCACCTCTATCTCTTTCCTTGTATTACCGGCAATAGTACCATCCTGTTTGGCAATCACTTTATTTTCATCAAAAGTAATTGGTTGTTTTTCCTTACTTATTTCAGTAGTAGTCGCTTCGGCCAACATGTTTAGCACCAACTCTAAATTGCTCATGTTATCTCGCAGATTTTCTTTTTTCAATCCTTTGAAATTTTTATAATTTTTTACAGAATAACCGCTCCACGCATCCGTTATTTCATTGGTTAAAATCGCATATTCCAATCCTTTTTTCACACCTCTTGTGTCCCATTCGTCCGTTAGTTCTTTGCGGACTTCGATACTTTTTAAGCGTTGATTGATCCACTCTTTTGAGTAGCCCTTTTTCAGATAGGTCTCCATCGCACGGTCAAAAGCAAGTTCAGGATCTTCTGTTTCTTCAATTCTCTCATAGCCTAATTTTGCAAGCCACATCTTAAACGGCTCTGCCTTTGGCGATGGAACGGATTGAATTAAGCGTAAAAGTTGTTCAGTATCAGCAACATCGGTTTTGTAAAATTTGCCATCGGCAGACTGCATTTTCAGTTGACTACAATTTGTAGCCAACTGACTTCCTTCCTTCTTTAAACGATTCTTTAATACGCTCCAGTATTTTCTTGGATTTTCACTTTCAGTCAAAATTGCCACCACGTCTATAATTGAAAAAAATCATTTCTTTTTTTCATCGTCCCAATGGGTACGGATTAGTTTTTGTTCAAATAATTTAATTGCAGTTTCTTTTTTCATGGGCACCTAATTGTTAATTCGACAAAAATCTTTAGACACTCGTTTTTTGTACTCACAAAATCTCTATCTTCAGGTGAAGATAGTTTTTATTAAGGTATAAATAAATCTTTTTCTTTTGTCATCCCTGACTTAATTCTGGATACAGATTTCCAATATGATGACTACAATATTTGAAGAAATTTTAAAGGATTACCACTCCCCGATCAAGCCGAGAGCCTACCCCCAACTTGATTGCGGACAAGCTTCGCGGGAATGACAAAGTCGTGATATGAAGTCACAATGATTTTTTCAAGAAGTAAAAGTTTTACGGTAGGCAAACAAACCAGCGGAGCCACCGGTGTGAAGAAAAACCACGTTTTCATCTTTACGGAAGTCACCTTTGCGGATGAGATCGATCAGGCCGGCCATTCCTTTTCCGGAGTAAACCGGATCCAGCAAAATACCTTCTTCACGAGCCAGCAATTCGATGGCTTCGATCATTCCGTCTGTCGGCAATCCGTAACCCGGCCCGACATAGTCACCATTTGCCACGACTGCTTCACGTTTGATACTGCCTGGAATTCCGAGAAATTCCGCGGTTTTTTCGACCAGTGCAAACACTTTTTCCTCCTGCGTTTCTTTGTCTGCGCCCACACAAATTCCCAAAACCGGAATTCCACTACGGGTTCCTTCCATACCCACTACGAGTCCGGACTGAGTCCCCGCACTTCCGGTAGCAGTAACGAGGTGATCAATTTTCAAACTGCGATCATTTAGTTGTCCCACGAGTTCCATGGCACAATTCACATAACCCAGCGCACCGGTCGGATTAGAACCTCCTCCGGGAATAATGTAGGGTTTACCGCCGTCTTTACTAATTTCATCAGCCACTTCCTGCATGGCCGCATCCATGTCAGTTCCGCCGGGAACCGAGTGGATATTTGCGCCAAAAAGCCTGTCCAGCAAAACGTTACCGTTTTCAAGATAGTCCGGATCTTCGCTGCCTGTACGGTGTTCCAGTAAAACTTCACAGCGCAAACCAAGTTTGGCTGAAATCGCGACAGTCTGCCGTACATGATTGGATTGTGTCGCACCCTGAGTTATGATTGTATCCGCGTTTTTTTGCTGAGCTTCACCCAGCAGGAATTCGAGTTTACGGGTTTTGTTGCCACCAGTGGCAAGTCCGGTACAGTCGTCACGTTTAATAAAAAGCTTTGGTCCGCCAAGTAGTTTACTCAAATTATTGAGTGGTTCGAGCGGTGTCGGCAGGTGCGCAAAATGGAGTCGTGGAAATCGTGAGATGTGCATAATATTTTTTTGAGTTTAAGTTGATGAACCTGTAAATAGTCCAAAACGGTGTCATTTCGAGTGTAACGAGAAATCTTGCATAAACTGCTGCACGAATCTCATAAAGATCCCTCACATACGCTCGGGAAGACAACACCTACAGTCGAAGTGACTTTGAATATTTCAGACTATTACGAACCTATCATAAGTTAAACAGTCTGCAGCAGACTGAGTGCCTGCTCGTGTAGTTCCGTAGAAGCGGTAGCAACCAGGCAGCCATCCCAAGCTGCATCAAAAGAGCTTTTGCCCTGCCAGTCGCTGATCATTCCGCCTGCTGCTTCTACCACCGGAACAAGCGCCATCACATCGTAAATTTTGAGATCAGCCTCAACTACCAAATCTATGTGTCCGGATACCAACAACCCGTAACTGTAGCAATCTCCGCCGTAACGGACCAGTTTTGCCTGAGCCGCAATCTTGTCAAAGCACGGTTTTTGTGAGCTGTTGAACATTGCCGGATCCGCGCAGTAAAGAATGGCCTTTTCGATTTTTTGAAGTTTGGTAACTTTGCAGGAAACGGTTTTGTTCTCCAACTGACTGGAATAATAAAAACATTCTTTGTTGCGCAACCCACACCAGCGCTCTTGCAGAATCGGTATATCAATAATTCCGAATTGCGGAATTTCCTTTTCAAGCAGGGAAATCAGTGTCCCAAATATCGGCATTCCGGCGACAAAACTGCGTGTGCCGTCGATTGGATCCAGCACCCATTTCCACCTGCTTCCGGTTGGTTCATAACCGTGTTCTTCACCCAAAATATCATGATCCGGATATTTTTCTGAAATCATTTTCCGCAAAACTGTTTCTGTCAGACGG
>DTUH01000021.1 GCA_012964265.1 Candidatus Lambdaproteobacteria bacterium | reverse complement strand
AGTCACGCTGGGGCTGATCCCTTCAGTCATCAAAAAGACGCCAGCTGGCTGGATCCCGCAAGGGTCATAATTTAAGGAGTATTTGAATTCGTACCGGCTTTCTGAAGAGATGCTGTCTGGTTTTATTCAATTTAACAAAACGGTTCCAATTAAAAGTAAAACATCACTTTTTTAGCCCTTCAAGAAAAGCGAGAATCTCTTCCTGCTGATCCAACCCGACCAGCATCAGTAAATCACCGGCCGTTACCCTTTCCACCGCATGCTGCACGCCTTCTATACAAGTGTCTGCGGAGCCAATATTTTCTCCCGAATAACCCAAATGCTGCAATTCATCAATTACCATTGCGGGTATCTCACCAACTGTTCTTTCCCGTAAATAATCAGGCAGTTCAGCGACAGAAAAATAGACCGGCTGTATTTTGGCAACAACACGAGTCATTTCCCTTATTTCTTCATCACTGTGACTGCCGACATGTCCAGCCACGACCAACCGCCGTTTTGACGGTAGCGCAGTGAGTGTCTCGCAAACCGCACTAAGTCCATGCGCGTTATGCGCAAAATCAATCAGGACCTGAAAGGTCTGATCATCTACAGTATTGTCAGTACGGTTGGCTGCCGGAAGCGGTAATGTCAGATAATTACCTCGTCCGGGATTGTCCTTCAGGTCTCCCTGAAACCCACGGAGTGCTTTCACAATTACTTCATTTGAAAAACCCAAATTTTTAGCCAGAGCAATGACTCCCAGAGAATTTGCGATATTGTACCTTGCCGAGCCATTCAAGGTGATGGGGATTTCATTTACATTCAGCACAAATTGAGTGGTCTCCCCTTGCGAATAAAAAATCTTACCGTCTTGTAAATAGCAAACAGAGCCTCCTTGATGCCGGTGTTTCCGCAGAATTGGAGAATTAACATCCAGACTAAACCAGCACAACGGATGGTTCAATTTTGCTGCATACTCGACCAGTCCGGAATCGTCGGCATTGAGAACCAAAGTACCTCCGGAAACCTCAAGAGGGCGGAGGATCGTAAATTTTACATCAATTAGATCTGCAAGACTTCGAACCCCATATTGCCCCAAATGTTCTTTTGCAACATTGGTGATTATTCCGGCCTGAGCTTGAGTTACACCAAGCCCTCGCCTCATCATGCCGCCCCGCGCAGATTCCAGTACGCCGAATTCTACCCGCTTATCACGCAGAATAGTGCGTGCGCCGCCGGGGCCGGAATAGTCTCCGACATCAAGGATTTCATCTCCCACCTGAATACAGTCTGTAGAGGTCAATCCGGGCATTTTACCGTCAGTCTTGACGATGGAAGCCAGCAAGCGTCCGCTGGTTGATTTGCCGTTGGTTCCGGTGATAAGAGCGAGGGGTACGTTTCGGAGTTCGTTCCAATTTACCTCTTCCGGAGTGGGAAGTTGCTTGGCTGGCCAGCTTTGTGAACCGGTACCAAGTCCGAGAGTCACCGTTTCATCATCTGCCAGTAGTTGAAGCTCGTGCGTTTTGGCGGCTTCACTAAGTTTGAGTAAAGCAGGATCACTTTCTTTTTGAATACGAGCTTTGAGGTTTGCTACTATTTTTTTGAAATCTTCAGTTTGTGTTCCCGAAAGCCGGGCGACTGCGTTGTTCCAGGCCGCTTTATTGAGTTCGGTCGCAGAATAAACCTCGTCCATCGAAGCACTAAAGGCTAAACTCGCTCCTTCCGGGTTTGTTCTTATAATCAATGGAGTCTGATACCAGCCGACTTCTTCCCGCAAATTTTGGACTTCTTCCCGCCAACACTTCACAACCTCATCGACGGTTACTCCTGAAATGTCTGCATCCAGCACTGTTCCGGGTGAGTGGAAATACAGATTTGGTCCTGTCAGGTGACGGCAGTTTTCGAGTGCTAGTTTCATAATGTTTCAAACCAATATGTGATAAGTTTTTCTCAGTCATCCTCTTCTTCTACCACATGATCAAGACGCACTCCACGTTCATCACGGATAAATCGTTGACCGGCGCCCAAAGTAAATGGTTCGACAAAGGATTCAGCTGAATCTTCAAAAATCGGCTCGGTTGTTTTTGTGGATGTAGGGAGTTCTTCATCCTGGTTAAAGTTAATGATTTGTTTCCAGCAGCGTGTAACATTGTCTCCGAAAACAATCATTAAATCTCCAGGCTCAGCCAGTGAGAGTCCACGTTGAATAGATTCAACTTCATCCGGAATCAGTTCAATCGCATCTGCGGAAACTCCGTTTTCCAACAAGGTTTTTCGGAGCATTTGTGGGATTTCGTCATAACCCCGTTTCCGTCGATTATCATCGGCTTTACAGATAAAATAATCAAAAACTCCCGAGACAATGTTTCCTACCTCCGCAATATCCTCATCCCTTCGATCTCCCGGCATTGAAATCACACATATATTTTTTCCGATTGTTTCCAGACGTGAAACAAGATGGCACATTCCCTTAAAGGCCGCAGCATTGTGCGCATAATCCAGAATGACTTTGAAGGGGTGCTCATCAAAAACATTCATGCGCCCTGGCGCCTGGAAGAAGGTTGTGTTAAATGTGCGCAGTCCGTGCCTGATGTCATCCGGCGGCTTCCCCAAACTGAAAGCGA
This sequence comes from Candidatus Lambdaproteobacteria bacterium, assembly GCA_012964265.1. Lineage (GTDB taxonomy): Bacteria > SAR324 > SAR324 > SAR324 > NAC60-12 > Arctic96AD-7. The sequence continues at coordinate 18,630 of DTUH01000021.1, read as the reverse complement.
GTGCGGCGGCAAACATCGCGTTTTGAACGTTGTGAACAGCTTTTCCTTCCATAGTAGCCGGAATCAAGTGAGTCCAGAGCAAAGGAATATGCGAACCCTTGTCATACATGGTAATCATGTCGCCATTAAGACCTTTTTCCAGCACCACAGCGCGGCCTTCTGCACGAATGTGTGCACGCACCAGAGGATGATTGTCAGCGAGGGTGATGTAACAAATATTTTCTGCTTTAGTGTGGTTTGCCATTTCAAGGCATAGAGTATCGTCCGCGTTGAGCACAGCAGTATTGGTGGCTATTTCGATGAGAATGCGTTTGACCCGTGCCAGTTGCTCTACAGTTTCAATCCCACGGAGTCCAAGGTGATCACCTGAGACATTAAGGCAGGCGGCCACATCACAGTTGCGAAAGCCCACTCCTGTCCGCAGCATTCCACCGCGGGCGACCTCCATCACAGCGATATCTACGGATGGATCACGAAGTACCATTTGTGCGGAAACTGGCCCTGTCATGTCACCTTTGACTGTTAGATGACCGTCAATATAAACACCATCTGTGGAGGTCATACCAACAATATGTCCGCTGGTTTTCAGAATATGTGACAGCATACGTGAAGTCGTTGTCTTTCCGTTTGTTCCGGTAATTCCGGCGATTGGAATTTGGCTTGGAGTTCCTGGAGGAAAAAGCATATCCATAACTGCGGCCGCTACGTCACGAGGTTTACCTTCGCTAGGTGCCACGTGCATCCTGAATCCCGGAGCAGCGTTCACCTCAACAATGGCGCCGCCAATATCCTTGTAAGATTGAGTGATGTCATCAGTTAGAAAATCAACACCGCCTACATCAAGTCCAATTGACTTGATAGCTCGCACTGCCATTTCACGATTGTCAGGATGTACCACATCAGTCATGTCAATCGCAGTTCCTCCCATCGACAGATTTCCAGCTGAGCACAGATAAAAAATTTCATCTTTGGCTAGAACAGTTTCATGGTTTTTCCCGGCCTCACTCAGCAGCCGCTCGGCTTGATCATCAAATTTCAGGCGAGTCAGGACTTTTTCATGACCAATTCCACGTCGGGGATCACTATTAACTATTTCAACCAGTTCCTCAATCGTTTTTTCTCCATCTCCCACCACATGTCCGGGAACACGCTTGGAAACCGCGACCAGTTCTCCATTAACCACCAGCATTCGATGGTCGAGGCCAGTCACGTAATTTTCAACAATAGTTGCCCTGTTGGTGCTTTGAGACTGAGCTTCCTTGAAGGCGACAATGACTTGCTCATCTGAGGTGAGGTTGATCGAAACGCCTCGTCCATGGTTGCCGTCGAGTGGTTTGAGAACCACCGGAAATCCGACCTTCTTAGCTTGTTGGATAGCTTCTTCTTGTTTATAAGCAATGCGCTGCGTGGTAGTGGGCAGGCCAAGATCATAGAGGATTTTGTGGGTTTCCTCTTTGTCGCCGGCAATGCCGACAGCAATTTGCCTTGTTTCACTGGTGATCGTAGCCTGAATACGACGTTGATATTTCCCATGACCAAACTGCACCAGACTGTAGCGGTTCAGGCGCAGGAAAGGAATACCCCTTTCTTTGGCCGCATTAACTAAGGAGCCTGTGCTTGGTCCGAATTCGTGACGTTGCGAAAAGCTGATGAAGGCATCCCTTTCCTCTTCAAAATTAAAATCAACAGAAGGTACGGTTTCAAGTTGTTTCCTTAGATATTCAGGAAGTAAATTCAGCAGTAGCGTAAGCGCGAGTTCGCCTGCTTTCAAGCCTACATCCTTCTGCATATACTGGTACACCATGTTGTATTCTGCGTTAGTTCCAGTGGATCGGGTCCGTCCAAATGTCACATCGGAACCTGCGATGCATTGCAGTTCTATGGCAACGTGTTCCATGATGTGACCCATCCATGTGCCCTCGTCTTCAAGCATCCGTCGAATGAATCCTCCAGTTTCACGGTATGAGCATCCGTGTTCTTCAAGGCCGGGCAGAGTCTCTACGAGTTGACCGACAAAATCCTGTCCAATTTTTGCGGAGGGCCATTCTTCTAGTACGCCTAAATCCAGCACATGCCGAATCACCGGGAAATGTGCATACAAATTGGGGCCTTGATAGACATTGGTGGAGATGATTTTCATGCAACCTCTTGGGGATATAAGCTAAAGTGTTGTGGCAAATTATTCCAGAAAAACCTGCCTCGTGTTAACATTGTATTTTGCACCGCGGGTTAAAAGATGCAACCGCAAATTTGTCAGGTTAATGGGTGTTCCCTTTCTTTTGGAACCCATCGATGAATGAGACAATTCGCTGGGGTCAATAACGGTAATCGCTCCGGAACCAACCACTTCGAGCATTCCATCCGGATCAATAAATGCGGCGGTGTTTTCATCAATACCGATTCCGGAAGCAAACGGATTGTAGGCTACTGCGGACAGCAACCGACCCAATCGATCCCGTTGCCGGAAATGCTGATCCACCACAATCCGGTTGGTCAACCCCAGTCCCGGCGCAAATATTACTCCGCCTTCACGAGGAGTAGGGCTAGTTTTTCCTCCAGCGATCATGTGCTCCGGAATAAAAGCCGCACCGGCAGAGGTTCCGGCAAAATGAACTCCGTCAGCGTTCCTTCTACGAATCATTTGCGCTACGGCAGTGCCTCCCATGACAGTGGAAAGGCGCAACTGCTGTCCTCCGGTAACAAAAATCCCGCTCGCTTCCTTTATTTCTCTCAGGTAGTCTTCCCGTTCGCTATCTGCACGTTCTTCAATCGGAAGTCCCACACAATGATCCACGCCGATATCTCGAAAAATATCGATGTAGTGCTGCGCTGTTTCTTTGAGTTTAGATGCTGTAGGAATGATGGCCAGGCGAGCGTTTTTGCCTCCGCAAAGTTCAGCAAATTTTTGTAAAATTAAAGGTTTTTTTATTTTTTCCTCAGCACCTCCTATTGGTACGATATAGCCTCGCTGAAGTCCCTCCGTTCCCTGAATTCTCACAAAGCGTCCTTTCGTTGTTATAGCTTTAATTTGAAAAGCAGGTATTGTTTCCCAGCTTAAAAAGTACCAACTATAGCAACAAAACAGGCAAAGTTACCAGCAGTTTTACGAAAATTTTTAGCAATGACATCTAAAAACAGGTCTACTTTTTTTATCTGCTTTTAGGTTGAAAGGGAAATAATGTTCAAATACTTTGGGGATACTTCGAAAAGCCAGTTGTTTCACGCGATTGAGTTGATTGAATTTTTTGAAACTGCTGGAGCTACGGAAAGACTCTGACTGCAAACCAGTGAATTGTACTTTTAAGATACTTCAAGGTATGCAGAACTGTATTTCAGTATTCACAGGTTGAGTCAGCGATGGTTGAAAAAAGGAAGGTTTTCCAGTTAAGATAGATGTTAATGCGGAGGAGTATGTATTATGCAGCAATCACTTTCAAAGTCTGTCCAATGTCCGCCAAGATTTCCCGAAGACCGTCATAATCCGGAAATTTTATTTGAATCCAGGCATTGGCCATGTAACCTTCTTCTACGGGTTGGGTGGGACTTCCAGGAGGTGGGAAGTGACATTTGAAAATCCATTCTCCATATTGTTCCTGAATACGATCAAAGCCTTCGTAACGTTGAATGTGTCCATCTTGAGTTGGACGAAGATTGATAATGGCCGCCGAATAGTTCCTGGAAAGTGTACCGGGACAATTTCCGTGAACAATAGCCGCAGCCCACTCCTGATAAAGATCAATATCATTTGCTGCACAGTAAATATCCCAGTGTCCAACTCCAGGAGGACGCGCTCCTATTTCGGAAAATTTCAGACCTTTGTCTCCAAAAAACCATTCCATGTGAGTCGGTGCTGTGTCGAGTTCCATTTTCCGGATCATGTGCCGGCCAAGATCTTTTACTTCCTGATCCTGGAGCATCCATACGGTTTGTGTGAATAATGACCGGTGAAATCCAGCGGGTGCGCATTGCTTCCAGAACATTGGGATAATAATGGCTGATGAATTCGTGTGAAATGTTTCCACCCGCAGTCATCGTATCATAAAAGCCTTCATGTCCTTCTATGAATTCCTCGACCGCAATCGAATGTCCATGAATCACTCCCATGTCGTGCATGGCGTGTTCAAGTTCCCTCTCCTTGTCTACACGCCATGTCGCGGATGCACCGGCGCCATCACGTGGTTTAAGAATGATGGGGTAGCCCATCTTTTTCCCAAAATTAACCACCTCCTCCACTGAAGAAGCCGCTATGGATTGTGCGCAGGGGATACCATGTTAACGAGCAAATTCTTTCATTGTGGACTTATCACGGCAGAGCCAGGCCTGCTTTGTAGTCAAGCCCGGAATTCCGCACTCCTCACGCACTCTTGCAGCAGCCATTACATGTGCTTCAATGGTTGCTTCCAAACGATCGACCCAGCCACGCTGTTGAATACGTTGAACCGTATCGACCATTTCCGGTTCATTGCAGACGGAAGATACTTGCTCGTAATCATCCAACCATTGTTTGAGATCATCGGTCAGTGAGTCCACTGGTCCTTCGCCGATTCCTGTTATTTTCGCTCCGACTGATGCCAGCGCACGGACAAATTGTGGTTGATATTTTGGAAAACATGGAGCAACAAATAAAACGTGCATTGCAATCTCTTGAAAAGAAGTGTACGGCAAAAAAGAAGAACAGCTTTTTAAGATTAGCTTGTTGAAACAAGAAGCATGGACTTTTTTAATTCCAAACGCAAGAGCTTATTCGGCATTTGCTTGTCACTAACTTTGGTAAAGGCTGTCGGAAGGTTCCGAGCAATCATGATAATAATTGCCGGAATGGGAGGTGTAAATGCAAAAATTTTTATACTGAAAGTTAATTCAAAACAGAAGACTCGACCATGACGCTCAGCCGTTCTTTCTCTCCGCTGTTACAGTTGAGACTAAAATGATCATGACCAAAAAATTCTGTTGCAAGCTCAGACAATGCAGGACGAAGTTCCTCAAAAGATTGATCTGTATTTGGAAGATTCAAGCGGTCATTGGAAATCACCCAAAAACTATTCCGGTCAAAACTAAGTCGATTCCGGAAATCCGGTTCCTGCTCCAATAACTCTGAAGCGTTCAGAAGCGCCTTGAAAGCGGTATTCAAACGTTCGGTGAGTGTTCCTTCCAGAAAACGTTTGCGCTGATAAAGCAGAGATAGTTTGCCCTCAGCCAGAGCCAAAGAAAAATTTCCTTCATGTGTAACCAACAAGGTTCCAGGACCATCAGGAACATGGTTATAGTCGGATACATCAATCATTAAGTGGTCTTTTAATTTTTGGTTGCGAATCCATGCGTGAAAGACAGGTACAAATTCCGGTGGTTTAACATTCGTCGATTCCGAAAATAACTTAATGCTGAGACGCTGCAATTCCATAAAGCACTCCAAAATATAATGTTTGTTTAGCTACCGGATCGCCAAGAATCAGGAAGGACTGCAACCACTTCCAATTTACGCTTGGTGACCTTGAAGGTTAATAATTCATAAAAAGGCTTATTCTACCGCGCATCTGGCATAGCAAGCATGGGCCGCGTCAATGAACAACTGCGCCTGATCAATCAATTGGTGTACAGAATCTGCATCTGCGTGAACCGGCCCCTGTTGATGTCGCTGCAGTAGATAGCGTGCAAATTTACCCCTCGCGTATTTATCGTAAAACAATTCGGTATCCAAAAAGCGGAGAGTAAATTCTTCAACTATAATCTCCGCACGCTCAGGAACATCATGGTACTGTTGTTTTATCAGCGCCCGTGATGCGCCCACCATACTTCTGTAAGCCAGTTCGTCGGCTTGCGCGTAGTTTTTCTTCTCCAATTCCAATTGCGCCTCAAAGACTTCCCGCTCGGCATCGGCCAAATCGAACTGCGAAGCAGAAATCACTTCTCCGGCGCATTCTCCGATTCCGCGGTCCAACATCGTAAATTCCCTGGGATCGCCCCAATCACGATAAAAATCCGGATTTTCCTCAAAAGACGGTGCGTTTTTCATCAGATTTTCAATTAGAGATCGTAATTCTTTTTTGCCGATTCTTGCAATAAAATCGCAAAAATTTTCTCCTTGTTTACGAGAGTGAACAAAGTGATCCGTAATACGGTCCACCACTTCCGGAATGCGTTTAGAAGGTACCGCACCAATGGTCATCCCAAACGCTCCGGCATTTTCCGCCCACTGTCCGCCCAGTATAACCTGAAAATGAGGTACTTTGTAACCGTTGAGAGTACGGCTATTGCCGAAAAATCCAATGTCCGCCACATGATGTTGTCCGCAAGAGTTAAAACAGCCGCTGACTTTGATGCGTAAATTACGCACCGCTTCATCCATTTCATAAGATTTTGCCGCGAGGCGAGTACGTAATTCTTCAGCCAATCCCCGACTCGCAGAAATTCCGAGTTTACAGGTGTCGGTTCCGGGGCAGGCAGTTACATCGACAATTGTATTCGCTCCGGTATCAGCCAATCCAATTTCCAGCAAATCCGCATACAAATCCGGAAGATCCGCTTCACTGACCCAACGCAAAACGAAATTTTGTTCGACGGTTGTCCGGATGCTGTCACCGACATAAAGACGGACAACATCTGCCAGTTTCCGAGTTTGGTCGCTGCTGAGATCGCCCAGGGGCAAAGCCACAGTCACAATCGCGTAACCCGGTTGCTTCTGAGCTTTGACGTTGGAACGCTGCCATTCCGCAAAACCCTCCGGTAGTATTTTTTCTCCGGAAAGTGTTGAAGGTGGTTTCAAAGGCTTTTCACCGTAAGCCGGCAACTGCTCAAGATAAGAAGTCCAGCGGTCATCTTCCGGTAAAACCTGACGCTCCTCCCAAACAAGGCGTCGAAATTCCTCAATTCCGAGCTTGGCAACTAAAAATTTCAAACGTGCCTGTGCGCGGTTCTTTTTTTCACCCAGTCGGCCGAAGACTCTAGCTATGGACTGAGCAATCGGTAACAATTCCTCCGGCGGTAAAAAAGCGTCAAACAGTTTAGCCTGATACGGAACCGTTCCCAGACCGCCGCCGACGTATAGCGCAAAACCGTGAATATCCCGACCGCGCCGAGTTTTTTTAACCGCGAGGGCTCCCATATCGTGCATCATCACTAATCCGCAAGCCTCTCCTTGACATCCGGAAAAAGCGATTTTCACCTTTCGTCCAAAATCCTGACAGTCAGGATGTCCCAACAAAAAATCTGTCAGCGCACGGGCATACGGAGTCACATCAAAATCTTCTCCGGAACAAACTCCTGCCTTTGGGCAGGCTGTCAGGTTGCGTACGCTGTTTCCGCACGCCTCCCGAGTTGTGATACCGACCGCTGCTAAACGGCGCATGATGTCCGGCGTGTCTTCAATATGAATATAGTGATACTGAAAATCCTGTCTTGTAGTTACGTGCAGGATGCCGTTGGAATACTCCTCGGCGACTTCCGCCAGGACATCCAGCTGATCCGGAGTTACTCCGCCAAAAGGAATTTTAATCCGGAGCATTCCCGGTGCGTCCCAAACGGTTTCCGGGCCTTTTAATAAACCCGAAGGATAGGAGAGTTTCTGGGTTTGTACTCCATCATGCCGCTGGCCGTTGTCGTAGCGCTGTCCATAGACACCACGTCGCAAACGTGTTTCAGCGAATATTTTTTCGTCAAGCTTACCTATTTTACGCAGCTCAATTTGGGTTTCAAAAATATCAATTTCTTTACCCCAGTCTGCGGGAATTTGTGATGCTAATTGTTTTTTCCAACTACTCATAAAACCTCTTATTGTCTATTTTTTGTGTTTTAAAAATTAGCAATGTTATTAAGTTGAAGTTGCCTTTTATGCATTTGCACTGTTGTGTGAATTTATTCTCTGCATGATACTGACTTGCTTGATTCCAATATCAGGAGCAGTCCTTGAAAAAAATGATTCAGCTGCAGAAGTTGTTATTCAATAACAACAAGCTGAACAACAGCAGGAACATAGATTAAACTGGAAACAAAAGCTGCTGTAATCAAGGGACTGTGAATTCGTTTTGTAGATGAAGTGATGTTTGTTTTCATACAAAATTCTGCATCAATAATTTTGAGGTGAGAAATGGCTCAGTGTTTTATATATTGGAATTATGTTCTATATATTAATAAATGTCAATAAAATAAACGAATGTATGTCTTTTTTTATTGAGCAATGATCATTGGTCGAAAATAGAGAGAGGATATTACAGTTGGAAATGAATTGACTTGGGGAAACTGAGGAGGTATGCGAGTAGTTTCAGCAGCGTTTTTTGAGCTGACAGCTTTGTTTACTGCTCCATTTCAACAGGACTGATTTCACTTTATCTACATACAAAAGCTGATTATGTGCTATCTTCTGATGTATCCTCAATGGCTTTTTTAAATTCTCTGGGAATAGATTTTGTAGTTTTTAATCCCAAATTCTTCAGCATTTCAGCTTGACGCACCATACTGCCCCTGCCCTCGCTAAGTTTATTATGAGCATTTTTATAAGACTCATGAGCATCACCGATTTTTTCACCGATTTTTACAAATTCTTCCAGGAATCCATTGATTTTTTCATAAAGTCTGCCGCCTCGTTCAAAAATTTCTTTCACATTTTGCACCTGTTTTTCCTGTCTCCAGAGTTGATTTACAATCCGGAGTGCCATCATCAAACTCGCAGGGGTTACTATAATGATGTTTTTGTTAAATGCATTAGTTGTCAGGCCGCTGTCAAGTGACTGAGCGAGGGAATATGCGGATTCTATTTGCATAAACATCAAGACATAATCTGGAGAGCCATACTCTTCAAATCCTTCCTGATAGCTTTTTGAAGACAATCCATGGATGTGATTTCGTACTGAATGCAGGTGTTTTTTTGCTGCAGCTTTGCGTTTTTCATCATCATCTTCAGACATGTAACTGTTGTATGCTTTCAGTGAGACCTTTGAATCCGCGATCAGGATGTGTTCATTTGGCAGGTTGATAATAAAATCCGGACGCAGTTGTGTGCCGTCATCTGTTTTGATCTGTGTTTGTTTTTGATAATGCTCTCCCTCTATCAAACCGGCATTCTGGAGACACTTTTCCAGGATCATTTCCCCCCAGTCCCCTTGTTGTTTTGAGTCACCGGTAAGGGCGGTAGTGAGATTTTGAGCATCCTGGCTTAAACTTGTACTGACTTCCTTAAAGTGTTCAAATTCAGCTTTGATATACGCGCGTCCTTCTGCATCCTCAAGATGAAACTTTTCTACTTTTTCCTGAAACTCCTTCATTTTTGTCTGAATCGGATTGAGCAGATTCTGGATACTGTCTTTATTGACTTCAGTAAATTGTTTCGCTTTAGTTTCAAAAATCTTTATAGAGAGATTTTCAAACTCGGTTCCCATCAGTTTCTTTGCTTCCTCCAAGAATTTTAATTTTTCTCTCGATTCATTTTCCTTGGATTCCAGTCTTTCTTCCAAAGTTGCATTGAGTACTTGTAATGCGGAAAATTGTTTTTGCTGCAAATCAAGATTTTCTTCAAGTTCAGGAATCCTGTTTGCTTCCTGCTGCAGCACTGCAAATTGTTTGTCAATCTCGATTTTTTCTTCATGTATACTTTCATATTTTTGCTGTAGATTTTTTAAGGTTTCCTGAAGGCTCTCAATTTCAATAAATTGAGACGAGACGGTCTTTTTCATGTAAAACCAGCTGACCAGAAATCCCAGCAAAATACACAGGATGGTAAAAATTATTATTTCGTAGTTGATGGACTCAATGTTCATGCTTTAACTTTGATGCAGCGTAAGTTGTAAAATATTTTGCAAAGTCTTGGCCTCATGCTGTAGTACGCGCGGGGTCTTGAAAACACGACTCCAAAAACTTTCCCGTATAACTTACCGGATGCTGGATGCATTTTTCCGGAGTGCCCTCAAACACAATTTGACCGCCTTTGTCACCACCTTCCGGCCCCAGATCAATCAGCCAGTCTGCGGTTTTAATAACTTCCAAATTGTGCTCGATCACCAGTACGGAATGACCTTCGTCCACCAGACGGTGCAAAACTTTGAGCAGTCTTGCCACGTCGTCAATGTGCAGTCCGGTGGTGGGTTCATCAAAAATATAGAGCGTGGAACCACGGGAACGTCGAGCGAGTTCCGCGGATAATTTTAAGCGCTGGGCTTCACCTCCGGAAAGTGTGTTTCCGGCTTGACCTAATTTCATGTAGCCTAGTCCAACTTCTTCCATAGTTTTGAGGATCCGTTTTATGCGCGGCTGTGCCACAAAAACTTCAACCGCTTTACTGATTTCCATTTCGAGCACATCTGCGATAGTGTAACCTTTATATTTAACGCTCAAAGTTTCCCGATTGTAGCGCTTGCCTTTGCACTGATCGCACTTGACCCAGACATCTGACAAAAAGTGCATTTCAATTAAATGGAATCCCTGTCCATCGCAAGTAGGACAGCGCCCTTCTTTTGCGTTAAATGAAAAACGACGTTTAGCAAATCCGCGTTGTTTCGCCTCCGGCATTGAAGCAAATAAGTCGCGGATCGGCTCAAGTACTTTGGAATAAGTCGCTGGATTTGAACGTGGTGTGCGGCCGATTGCTTCCTGGTTAATCACCATTACGGATTCAAGTTGATCAATTCCGGAAACTTTTTTGTGCACTCCGGGTTTGACCTTTTTCCCGTTTAATTCTTTTTCCAGCACTCTTTGTAAAACATCAACGACCAGCGAGGATTTTCCGGAACCGGAAACACCTGTCACCACGGTAAAAGTTCCCAGTGGAAAACTGAGATCAAGATTTTTTAAATTGTTCGCGGCTGCTCCGAAAATAGAAAGTAAATGCTCCGGATTCATGGGACGGCAGTTTTCCGGAATCGGAATCATTTTTTTCCCGCTTAAGTATTGGGCAGTCAGGGTTTCGTTTTTTGCGGAAATTTCCAGTGGACTTCCGCAGGCTGAAACATTTCCTCCATGGTGTCCTGCTCCGGGTCCCATATCAATCAGATGGTCGGCTTGCCGGATGGTATCCAAATCGTGCTCCACCAAAATAACACTGTTTCCGCGATCACGTAATTGCTTCAGTGTGCGGATAAGCCGATCGGTATCACGGGGATGCAAACCGATGGTAGGCTCATCCAAGATGTACATGACACCCACAAGTCCGGAACCGATTTGCGAAGCAAGCCTGATGCGCTGTGCTTCGCCTCCGGAAAGTGTGGAGGACTTTTGATCCAGTGTCAAATAATCGAGCCCTACATTTTCCAAAAATTTTAGGCGTGTTAAAATTTCCCCAAGTGCTTGTTCGGCCACTGTACGTTGATTTCCAGAAAGAGCCCAGCTTTCAATTTCCCGGCGTGCTTCAGGGATGGTAAGTTGACAAAATTGGCTGATGTTTTTGTCATTAATTGTCACAGCACGATATTCTGCTTTCAGACGTTGACCGCCGCAATCTTCACACAGAGGATCATGCACACGCTGAAATTCTCCCAATCCATCACAAGTCGGACATGCTCCCACATGTGAGTTAAAGGAAAACATACGCGGTGATAATTCTTCCTGCTGAAAAAAAGAGAGCTTCATGTCGCTTTCCACATTTGCCGGAGTTTCAGACAGGAATTCAGTTTTTCCATCTTGATCCGTTAAACAAATTTTTAGTAAACCATGTCCACGCTGAAAAGCATTTTCAATGGCCTCTGCCAATCGTTTTTGTTCTTCAGCATCAATATGTAAACGGTCAATTCCTAAATCAACTGAAGTGTTTTTACTCAGCTTCAGCTTTGCAGGCTTTTCCTGCCATTCGTCAAGACGGATTGCTTTTCCATTGATGTAGATCCTCACAAATCCTTCCTGTTCCAGCGAGTCGATCACATTCGGCAAATGTTTTGGATGGTCGAGCATGAGTATTTTCCAGCTTCCCGGCAAATAAAGTGGAGCAAGCAATTCAAGACGTTGTCCTGAGTAATGTTCAACACAATAAGCGGCGGCACGAGTTGGACTGTATCCGATCAGTGGTTTTCCGGTTGTTGGACAATGCGCTTTGCCGATACGCGCGAATAGTAAACGCAAATAATCATATATTTCGGTTGTGGTCGCCACTGTCGAGCGAGGATTGCGCCCAGTTGCTTTCTGATTGATGGCGATTGCCGGTGAAAGTCCATCGATCGAATCGACTGGAGCCTTGTCCATCCGTCCCAAAAAGCGCCGCGCATAAGTAGAAAGTGACTCCAAATAACGCGCCTGTCCTTCCGCAAAAATCGTGTCAAAAGCCAAACTCGTTTTACCCGAACCGGAAACGCCGGTAATGACTGTCATTTTATTATTTGGAATGCGCACGTCTATGTTTCGCAAATTATTTTTTGACGCACCTTTGATAATTATGTCACGGGAGTGATTTGTAGATTCTTTCAAACTTTCAAAGTGTGCAGTATTTTCCTCAACTTCTTCACTCTTTGTGTTTTTGAGATTTTGTAATTCTGAGTCTTTGAAACTTTGAAACTTTGGAACTTTGAAACTTCTTTTTTCCCCAGCACCTTTTTCCAAAACTGTTTTCAAAAACTTTCCAGTCAGAGTTTCCTGCGCGGATAATTCTTCCGGAGTTCCCACGCAAACCAATTCACCACCATATTTACCGCCTCCGGGTCCAAGCTCTATCAGATGGTCGGCAACCTTGAGCACGTCTAAATTGTGTTCAATCACTAAAACGGTGTTGCCTTGATCAACCAAGCGGTTAAGGCATGCCAGCAACAAGCGGATATCCTTGAAATGCAAACCGGTCGTGGGCTCATCAAGGATGTAAAAAGTATTTCCAGTCGCCGTTTTTCTCAACTCGGAAGCAAGTTTGACACGCTGTGCTTCACCTCCGGAAAGAGTTGTGGAGGGCTGTCCAAGTTTTACATAACCGAGACCTACTTCAAGCAGGGATTGCAGAATTAGGCTGATTTTTGGTAATGCGGAAAAGAAATTTTCGGCCTCCTTAACCGTCATTTCCAGCACATCGTGAATCGTGCGGTTTTTATAGAATATTTGCAGAGTTTCGGTATTAAAGCGCCTGCCGCGACACGTGTCACATGGAATTTGCACATCGCTCAGAAACTGCATTTCTATTGTTTTCAAGCCCGCACCTTGACAGTCTTCGCAGCGCCCGCCTTTGACGTTGAATGAGAAGCGCCCCTTTTTGTAACCCCTCGCTTTTGCTTCCGGCATCATCGAGAATAAATCCCTGATCGGATCAAGGACTTTGGTGTAAGTTGCCGGATTGCTGCGGGGCGTACGGCCAATTGGAGCTTGATTAATTTTTATCACGCGATCCACATTTTCGAGTCCGGAAAGTTTTTTGTGTGGTCCGGGCACTTCCTTGCTGTTGGGGTTTAAGTGACAGATCAAAGCTTTATTGAGAATGCCGTCAATCAACGAAGATTTTCCTGATCCGGAAACTCCTGCTACAGCTACAAAAATTCCAAGTGGAATATCACAGTTTATATTGTTTAGATTATTTAAATTTGCACCGGTAATGGTTATTTTTTTTCTGGAAGGCAAACGACGTGTTTCCGGAATACTGATTTTCTCCTCACCGGAAAGGAATTGTCCTGTGATGGACTCCGGAACTTCGATAATATTTTTTAATGAACCTTGCGCGGTGATGTGACCACCGTCTTGTCCGGCAACAGGACCGATGTCCACTAAATGATCTGCGGATACGATGGTTTCTTCGTCATGTTCAACTACCAAAACGGTGTTTCCGCGGTCACGTAATTTTCTTAAAGTGCGGATCAGTTTTTTGTTGTCGCTCTGATGCAACCCGATGGAGGGTTCATCGAGCACATAAAGCACGCCTTGCAAGCCCGAACCAAGTTGTGATGCAAGCCGGATACGCTGACCTTCTCCTCCGGACAAAGTTGCAGCGGAACGCTCGAGAGTCAGGTAGCCTACACCGACATCGTTAAGGAAATTGAGACGGTCACGAATTTCGCGGAAAATGTCCCTTCCAATTTTTTTCTCGGTTTCAGTGAGATTTAAATTTTCAAAAAAGCTGACAGAAGATTCTATTGATTCGCCGGAGAGGCTGTTGATATTGTGGCCGTGAAGTGTTACTGCGAGAGCCATCTTGTTAAGGCGCATACCCGCACAGTCTGGACAGACTGCGGTATGCTGAAATTTTTCCAGTGGACCCTTGACGAAACGATAAACGAACTGCAAAATGGGAATAAAACCGGCCCATTGTTGTTTTTCCAGTTTCTTAAGAAATTGACCAGGAAATCGAAAAATATTGGAAACACCAAGTTTCATTTTTGTATTTCCATACAAAATCAGCTGCCGCTGCTTAACGGATAAATTTTTCCATAAAGTCTTTTCATTGATTTCAAAATTTTTCAGTAAACTGGTGACGTGGCGCTGATCGATTTTGGTGTAGAGTAAATTCCCCTTTTCAGAAAAGCAATTGATTGATCCTTCACTAATTGAGAGTTCAGGATCACAGAGTTTCTCTTCAGTGAAAGTGCTTGTGTGTCCGATACCGTTGCAGGTTGGGCACGCTCCTTGTGGTGCATTGAAAGAAAATAAACGGGGTTCCATTTCCGGCAAGGCAATTTGACAACTGGGACAGGCCATTAACTGACTGAACAAATGATCTTTTTGCTGACTTTGCTCAAGTTGATTTTCTGCATCGGGTTCAGTGCTTTTTTTTGCGTAGTTTAAAATTGCCAGACCATTTCCCAGTATGAGAGCTTTTTCTATACCTTCCGTGAATCGGCTTTTTTCTTTGGGAGTTATTGTCAATCGATCCAGCACCAATTCAATGGTATGTTTTTCGTAACGTGCCAGCCGGATCTCTTCATCCAATCGACGCACTTCACCGTCAATTCTGGCCCGGACGTAGCCCTCGGCAGCCCATTCTTCAAGTTCTTTACGGTATTCACCTTTGCGCTCTCTCACCATTGGAGCGAGAATCAAACATTGTTCGTTTAGTGCGTCCACGTATGCGTAATCTGTGATTTGCTCCGGAGTCTGTGATGTAATTCGTGTTCCGCATTCGGGACAATGCGGTTTGCCTAAACGTGCGAAAAGGAGTCGGTAATGGTCGTAAATTTCTGTGATTGTGCCGACTGTGGAGCGTGGATTTCGATTGACAGTTTTTTGATCTACCGAAATTGTCGGGCTCAGTCCTTCGATGTGCTCGACTTTGGGTTTGTCTGATTGGCCTAAAAACTGACGTGCATATGCCGAAAGAGATTCAACAAAACGGCGCTGGCCCTCTTTGAAAATAGTATCAAATGCAAGCGATGATTTTCCGGAACCGCTTACTCCGGTAAAAACTGTTAGCGTGTCACGTGGAATTTTTAAGCTGACATTTTTCAGATTGTGTTCTGATGCGCCAATTACGACAATTTGAGCTGCTTTTTCTTGGGACATTAGTGGAACGTGATACTTTGGGATGGGGTGGAGTTGTCCTGAATAGAGTTATTTTAACGGTGCTTATTATGGCAGGATTATTACAGAGCAACAAGACGAATTAAGAAAGCAACCAAACATAATAATGACCTTATTAGAACTTTTTTAACTCCATCAAGTATATGGTTGACCACACATTCACAAAGATGTAAAACTATTCCTCTCGCAATTTTTTATCTTGCAATCATTTTAATTTATTTCTCGATAAACTCTATGAAATCTATACCCAAGCAAGCACAAGTAGTCATCATCGGCGGAGGAGTCATTGGCTGCAGTGTAGCATATCATTTAACAAAACTCGGTTGGACAGATGTCGTTTTGCTGGAGCGCAAAGAACTGACCTGTGGTACAACCTGGCATGCAGCCGGACTCGTCGGTCAATTGCGGGCCACAAAAAACATGACTAAACTGGCGCAATACACGAGTGAACTTTATGCAACCTTGGAAGACGAAACAGGTCAGGCCACCGGTTTTAAACAAAACGGTTCAATCAGCGTTGCTCCGGATGCAGGTCGTTTTGAAGAACTCAAACGGGGAGCCTCGATGGCCAAATGTTTTGGCCTGGAAGTTGAGGTGATTTCGCCACATGAGGCACGTGAAATGTATCCGCTGCTGAATATCGACGATCTGGAAGGTGCAGTTTTCCTGCCCAAAGACGGACAGACAAATCCAATTGATGTGACTCAGGCCCTGGCCAAAGGGGCAAAAATGGGTGGGGCGAAAATTTTTGAAAACGTGCGCGTTTGCGGAATTGAAACAAAAAGCGCTGGAACGTCCGGTGCGAGACGTGTTTCAGGAGTAGAAATTGAACATACCGGAGGAAGCGAAACCAAAATAATTTCTGCAGAAATCGTCGTTAACTGTGCAGGGCTTTGGGGACATCAAGTAGGAAAAATGGCTGGTGTGAATGTTCCTCTGCATGCAGCAGAGCATTTTTATATTGTCACAGAAGATATCGGTTTGCCCTCAAATCTGCCGGTTTTACGTGATCCAAGCAGTTGGATTTATGCCAAGGAAGATGCAGGAAAAATGCTGGTCGGCTGTTTTGAACCAAAGTCAAAACCGCGCCCGTTGGACTCAATTCCCGAGGACTTTTCCTTTGGTCAGTTTGCGGAAGACTGGGATCATTTTGAACCGGCGATGCTGAATGCAATGCATCGTATTCCAAAATTGGAGGATGCAGGAATTCACACTTTTTTCAACGGTCCGGAAAGCTTCACTCCGGACGACCGCTATATTTTGGGTGAGGCTCCGGAGCTCAGCAATTTCTATGTGGCAGCCGGACTTAATTCAATCGGCATTCAGTCTGCAGGTGGTGCGGGTAAAGTGCTTTCAGAATGGATCGTCAACGGACATCCGCCGCTTGATTTGTGGGATGTGGACATCCGCCGTTTTCATTCTTTTCAGGGTAATTCACAATATTTGAAGGAACGCATCGAAGAAACTTTGGGACTGCTTTACGCCATGCACTGGCCTTTCCGACAGTCTGAAACCAGCCGGGGTGTACGCAAATCCGTTTTGCATGATCGACTGGAAAAAGCCGGAGCGTGTTTTGGTGAAATGTCAGGTTGGGAACGCGCCAACTGGTTTGCTCCGGAAGGCAAAGCTGCACGATACAAATACAGCTACGCACGTCAAAACTGGTTCGAGGCTTCTGCCTCAGAGCATCGGGCCGCACGGGAAAAAGTGGCCTTGTTTGATATGTCATCATTTGCCAAATTCATGGTGCAGGGGCGTGATGCGGAAAAAGTTCTGAACCGGATTTGTGCCAACGATGTCGCTGTGGTTCCTGGAAAAGCCGTTTACACTTCGTGGCTCAATGAACGCGGCGGAATCGAATCCGATTTGACCGTAACTCGTTTGCAGGAAGATGTTTTTCTGGTCATCACTGCCGGGGCCAGCCAAACCCGTGACCTGGCCTGGCTGCACAAAAATATTCCGGACAAAGCGCATGTCACTGTCACTGATGTAACTTCAGGATATGCCGTGTTGAGTGTCATGGGACCGGAATCCCGGAAATTGCTGTCAAAACTTACTCCGGCAAATTTATCAAATGAGGCCTTTCCGTTTGGCACAGGACAGGAAATAGAAATAGGCTACGGTACCGCCCTGGCTTTGCGTATGACTTACGTTGGAGAATTGGGCTGGGAAATTTATGCGCCAACCGAATTTGCGCAGGATATTTACGATAAAATCATTGAAGCCGGAAATGATTACGGTTTGCAACCCGGAGGAATGCATGCGCTTAATTCTTTGCGATTAGAAAAAGCTTTTCGGCATTGGGGTCACGACATTACGGACGAAGACACACCTTTGGAAGCCGGACTCGGTTTTGCGGTTAAGTTTGACAAACCCGGAGGTTTTATCGGCCGCGATGCGTTGCTGCGTCAAAAAGAAGAATTGTCCGTATCCAAAAATGGCGTGTTAAAAAAACGACTTGTGCAGTTTGGCCTGGAAAATCCGGAACCTCTGCTCTATCACAACGAACCTATTTGGTGCAAGCAAGCCCAACACGACAAAATTGTCGGTGACCTCACTTCCGGAATGTACGGTCACACGGTAGAAACTTGTCTTGGGATGGGTTATGTTTCCTACGAGGATGGCGTGAGTAAAGATTTCCTGGAATCGAGTACTTTTGAAATTGAAGTGGCCGGAGAACGGCATCGTGCCCGTGCTTCTTTGCGGGCATTTTACGATCCGAAGAGCGAGCGGGTGCGGATGTAGAAAGTCAATTTTTCAAAAAAATTGTTCAAGTGTTAGCTACATTACTTGAACTGTAGAAAATTTCATACTTGGACACTTTCAACCAGTTGAGCACCGCGCGAGGCCATAAAGTAAAGGCCCATGTAATGAGTTAAGTCTTGAGGATGACTGGCGCTGAGCGGTAATCCAATTTCCTCGACAACATTTCTAGGCAGGTTGTAGGTAGAACAGCCCTTGTCATAGACTAATACCTCTTTCAAACCTGGAAGCATCCCGTGATTGCGGGCGGAAAGCAGTGTTAAAACAAAGTCCATTACACAAATGTCGGTACATATTCCGACTACCAGAACATTCGCCACATTGTTTTCTTTGACCCAGTCGATGACTGCATTTGATCCATCCGGCTGAAACGAACCGATGAAACCGTTAATGCAGTCCTTGCGCACTAATGTTGCCTGCGGTTCCTTTTCAAGCCACTTCAGTTCCGGGACTAATTCCTCCTCGCCA
>DTUH01000020.1 GCA_012964265.1 Candidatus Lambdaproteobacteria bacterium | reverse complement strand
CAGATATTAGTCAAAGGAGATAGATTCTATTTAGAAGTGAAACGATTGCACAAATTCCTTCCGGGGCAACCGTCATGGTTGGCGGTTTCGGTTCTCCGGGGACTCCGTACACTCTGCTCAATGAATTACTGCGACAGGGGCAGGACCGCCTGACTTTGATTAAAAATGACGCAAACGAACCCGGATACGGCATCGCAAAATTGATTGAAGCAGGCCGGGTGGAAACGCTGATTGCTTCACACATTGGATTGAATCGGCAGGCGGTGGAACGCATGAATTCCGGAGAATTGCGGGTTGAGCTTTATCCGCAGGGAATTTTGGCAGAAAAAATCCGCAACGCCGGAGCAGGACTTTTCGGTTTTTTGAGTGACATCGGCCTTGAAACTGAAATTACCGATCCGTCACAAATCATTGAATGGAAAGATGTAAAAAATGGAGTCAAACAGAAATTAAAAGTAGAAACCGCTTTACACGCCGATTTTGCGTTGATTCACGCAGCGCGGGCGGATCATTACGGAAATTGAATTTACACTGACAGCGCAATCAATTTTAATCCACTGATGGCGATGGCGGCAGAAAATGTTTTTGCGGAAACCTTTGATTTGCAAACTCCGGGCGCGTTCCCACCGGAACAGATTCACACACCATGCGCTTTTGTTTCGGCGGTGATTCCGGTGAGTCGAAAGCAAGCCTTATGCAATGAATATGAATTGATAGAACATTATGTCGAAGACTGAACGCATCCTCCGCCGTGCGGCAAAAGAAATCGAGCCCGGGTTCGTGATTAATCTAGGAATCGGTTTGCCGACTTTGGTTCCGGATTATTTGCCGGACGATTTTGACGGGATGATCCATTCCGAAAACGGAATTCTCGGGTGCGGCCCTACAGCCAAGCGGGCACAGGCGCGTCCGTCATTGATTGATTCCGCAGGCCATTACATCACGTTGCGTACCGGAAGCAGTTGTTTCGACAGCTCGGTTTCTTTCTCCATGATTCGGCGGGGACGCATTGACCTTTGCATGCTTGGAGCTTTTGAAGTGGATGAACTCGGAAATCTGGCGAATTGGAAAATTCCCGGAAAACTTTCACCAGGAATCGGAGGCGCGATGGAACTGTCTCAAAAAGCAAAACGCCTTATTGTTCTCAGCACCCACACTGACAAACACGGGCGTCCCAAAATTCTCGAACGCTGCCGCCTGCCTTTGACCGCCCCTGCTTGCGTCAATCGCATCATTACGGACGAAGCCGTAATGGATGTGACTCCGGACGGTTTGCTGGTACAGGAAATTGCGGAAAATCTTTCTCCGGAAGAACTTCAAAATCATACGGAAGCAAAATTGATCTTTCCGGAAACCTCCTTGCGTTGCTACCAATGACACCGCAATCCTTGGCTGTTGACACCTTGACAGGTTTTCCGGATAATGAACAAACTTGAAATGTTTTTAACTGTTTGAAGTTCGCTATTTCTAATCAATTAAATCGAGACACATATTATGGAAACTTACTTGGCCGTACCTGAAATAAAGGCAAAATTTGATTCAGAGTGGGTACTTGTTTCAGAGCCACAAACTAATGACAATTTAGAAGTACAAGCGGGAAAAGTCATATTCCATAGCAAAGACAGGGACGAAGTTTATCGAGAAGCGATCAAACATCACCTGAAACACTTTGCCTTGCTCTACACAGGGACAATGGCAAAAGATATGGCTATTGTTTTATGAATCATGATTTTGATCCAAAGAATGGAATCATGGATGGATTGCTTGGGTTGGATTTTTTCAAGAACATGTTCTTACTTTAGATTTCCCAAATGGAAGACTGACTGTTGACTGATATTTTGCCCGTACATATATTTCACTAACAATCCCCCAAAATGTTTCAAAAGTAACTTTGATTTTCCATAACCGTCCTTGAAGAACTCCCTGTGACTAAAGAACCAGAACGTGAGGTGGAACTCGAACAAAAAATTCTTGAAAGTTGCGACAAACTATTTCCGGATGTATTGGATTTTACGGAAGAAATGGTGAAACAATACAGTGTTCTGAATCAGGAGCAGGGCGTTTTGGAAGTGGTGGAGCGTCAATTATCTGACTTGAATTTATCGCCGATTCGTGTGCCGATTGATGTGGAGCGACTCGGTTCGCATCCGATGTTTGCGCCGGTGCCCTGGGGATATGACCACAAGTATAATTTGGTGTCCGTACTTAATCCCGGTGCTTCCGGAAAAAGTCTAGTCTTTAACGGACATCTGGATGTGGTTCCGGCAACGCCGTTTGAAATGTGGACTCAACGAGCGAATGAACCGTGGCGCGATTCGGAATGGTTATACGGGCGCGGTTCCGGAGATATGCAGTCCGGAGTTGCAGCTATGATTTATGCCGTACAGGCCGTACGTGAAGCCGGAGCGGAAATTCGTTCTCCGTTGACGATTCAAACTGTGGTCGAAGAAGAATGTACCGGAAATGGAGCTTTAGCTTGTGTGGAACGGGGATATGACGGAGATTTTGTTTTGATTCCGGAACCCTTCGGGCCGACAATTTACAGCGGACAACTTGGCGTAATGTGGTTCAAAGTTCTTTGTCAAGGAACTCCGGTTCATGTCCAAGATACTTCGGCAGGTGAAGATGCAATTGAGCGGCTGTTGTTGCTTATTCCGGCACTCAAGGATTTGGAAGCGGAACTCAACGAACATCATCGTGCGCCGCCTTATGACCAAATGGAACACCCGTTCAATCTCAATGTCGGTAAAATTTCCGGTGGAGATTGGGCTTCCAGCGTTCCGGCACACGCAGAATTTGAAGCACGTCTCAGTTTTCCGCCGGGCATGACCGCCTCACAATTTATGCAAATGGTGAGCGACCGCATCGAAAGCGAGCCTTACACCGCCGCCAGCCGCCACGCCGTTTTTGCCAAACAACGCCCGGTTGTCCGTTTCGAGGGTTTCCGTTCCGAAGGGCATTTGATTGACGTGAAACAGCCCGGAATTCGGATGCTGGAATCCTGCCACCGCGATCTGACTTCGCAAGATGCGGTACATTATCTTTCCACCTGCACCACCGATTTGCGAGCTTTTCATTTTTACAACCGCACCGGCGGAACCTGTTATGGCCCGGTGGCTCGCAACATTCACGGTGTCGATGAATCCGTCAACATGGAATCCGTGCGGCAGACATTGAAAACCTACGCCCTTTTCATCAGCCGCTGGTGTGAGATTTCTCCTGCTTAAGTTATTACTGAAGTAACCTTAAAAAGCCATAATGACACACTTGTTTGTCATTCCCGCGAAAGCGGAAATGCAATTCCCGATCTAGTCGAGGACAAGCATTTCAGACACATACAAGTTCAAGGATTTCCGCTTTCGCGGGAATGACAACAATTTAAGTATGCAACAATGATAACAAAAAACATTTTAACACTACCAAAAAACGACAACACTTGCGGCTGGATTAAACAACTTCCGTTACGCCGGGGTCAACCTCCTCTTTCTGGAAAACAGCAGGCAGATTGGGTTGTACTTGGAGCAGGCTACACCGGACTGGCCACGGCAAGGCAATTGTCGATTTTGCACCCTCAGGCCCGCATAATTCTCTTGGAAGGACAAAATGCAGGTGAAGGATCTAGCGGACGGAATTCCGGATTTCTGGTGGATTCGATTCTAAATGAAGGTCATTTTTCTGCTTCCGGTCTTGCGGAGTATCGGAAAAAATATGAGATAAAACACGCCGGAGTATTAGCTGTTCGGCAGTTGGTTACTGAACTCGGTATCGATTGCGACTTGGAGGCCAGCGGGAAATATCATTGCACGGCGCTAAAATCGAATGAGAAAAAGCTGAAAAATTTTAGCAAGTTGTTGACGGAACTGGAACTAAAGCACAAAATTATTGAAGGTGAGGAACTGCATCAGCGACTTGGCAGTTCTTATTACCGCATGGGTTTGTGGACGGAAGGCGGCATAATGCTGCAGCCCGCCAAACTGGCACGCGGTATGGTGGAAAATTTGCCGGAACAAGTGGAGTTGTTTGAAAATACTCCGGTTTTAAATTGGCGTAAGCTTAGTAATTCCGGGGGCTATCAATTATCCACACCTTCGGGACAGGTGACTTGTGAAAAGCTGATTGTGACGGTGAATGGTTTTATGGCCAGCTGTGGTGTTAAAACGAATCGTACATTTCCGTTGACATTAACGGCCGGTCTGACTCGACCCTTGACAGATGAAGAAGATGAAGCCATTGGCCGACCAGCCGCCTGGGGAGTGTTGTCTGCGTAATCAATGGGGGCGACTGTACGTTTAACTAAAGATAGACGGATTTTGATGCGCAATACTGCTGAAGTCTGGCCGTCAATAAACATGACATTCGCCGATTTGCAGGCCCGTAAAGCAAATCATTTAAACGGGTTGAAGCAGCGTTTCACGCATCTTGGTGAGGATTTGTTTGAATCCACCTGGTCGGGGACGATTTGTATAAGCGGCAACAATGCGCATGTTTTTACAGAAGTAGAAGAAGGAATGTACGCTGCAGGCTGTTATAATGCCAGCGGAATCGGTTTGGCTGTTTTATTCGGAACCGAAATTGCCAACCTTGCCAGTGGAAACATGACCGACTCGATTGCGTTGATTCAAACTAACTCCGACCCAATGTACCTCCCTCCGCATCCGTAGCTTCGCTTGGGAGTCGGTTTGCGCCT
>DTUH01000019.1:17584-21549 GCA_012964265.1 Candidatus Lambdaproteobacteria bacterium | reverse complement strand
TAAAAATTTAGTGGAGTTTTTCAAAGAAGAGAGGTATCACCCCCGCGAGCCGAAACAGTAACCAGACATCTTCCGACCTTAGTCTGCATCGATTTTCCTGGAACATGAAAGATTCAACTTTTTGTTTGGAGGAGTTGAAAACCAAGATTACCCTGATGCACTTCTTAGCTTTTACGGGGGTGTTTTTTATTCGCCAGTCTGTTTTGTGTGACTACATAATTTTTAGCGAACATCTAAATATTAGAATATGTGTATAGTAATTCTGTTAGCAGAAAAAGTAAAGCTTATTTTGTATGAAAATCAACTATTATGCGACTTCCTAAAGTACAGTGTAGAATAGTGATAATTTACCGGTATGAAGGAGAAAATGACAGTGCTGAAAATTTGTCTTTTGGAGATGTTTGACTTTCTGATATAATTACCAGTCAAATATAAATTACATTTCATTGATCAATCATTTTTTTCTGACATTATCTACCATGTTGTTTAGCCTTCCGCCACAAGTTTTGATACTTCTGATTTTTAGTCTGATCTTTGCGCTTACTTTCCACGAGTTCGGCCACGCTTATGTAGCCCACCTTTGCGGTGATGACACAGCAAAAAAGGCGGGTAGAATGTCTCTCAATCCATTTGTGCATTTGGACTTGTTCGGAAGTTTAATGGTACTTATTGCTGGATTTGGATATGCCCGTCCTGTACCTGTTAATCCACAAAATTACCGTGTACGTAATGCAGATTTTTATGTTGCTTCTGCAGGACCATTGATGAATTTATTATTGGGAGTTGCTGCTGCTTTTTTGTTAAGTTATTTAGCCAGCAATAATTTATCAATGCTGGCAGGAATTCCGGTGTTGGAACTCCTTTACCTGTTTATTTTCATTAATTTTAATCTTTGTCTTTTCAACTTGATTCCACTCGGGCCACTTGATGGAAATTCAGTGTTTCCACATTTTTTACCAGCTGACTTAAAAATACGTTTCCAGAACTGGAATTACCGTTATGGTTCCCAGACCTTAATCGGGTTAGTCCTGCTTAGTATGTTTTTGCCCGGATTTAGTGCTTTTGGCTGGATCACCTCCATCAGTAGAAGCATGATTAACGGACTTCTTTGAAATGTTTTTTTCTGCTTGCAATCCTTTCACAACACACCTTTTGGTCAATAATTATTAAAATGACTCAAATCGACCTTAAATCGCTCTTTTTAGGCTATTGCCGGAACGAAGCCGGTGCTCCTGACAAACAACTGATCGGTCTGGAGTATGAAAATTTTGTCTTTGTTCCAAACGATAATGATCAAGATGAAGGTTTTCGCCCCTTACCTGTTGTTGGTGAAGCAGGAATTTTCAGTGTTTTAGATAATTTAGTAGAACTGACTAAAGACACTGATGATCCTCTGGAAAAAGTTTTTGAAAAACAAATGCTTTTGGCGCTGAAAAGTCCATCAGGATCAAAAATTACGATCGAACCCGGAGGGCAGATAGAACTATCCGATGCACCGAGAAGTTCTCTTTTAGAAGCACACAACTCTTTGCAGGCATACTTAAAACTTCTTGAAAAAGCAGTTTCAGGTTTTGACGGCAGACTTTTATTTCAGGGAGTTCAGCCGCTGCATCCTTTGGAGAGTTTACCATTTTTCCCAAAAAGACGTTATCAGATAATGTTTCCGCACATGCTGAAAACCGGCACCCTCGGCCAGTGGATGATGAAAGCGTCTACGGGTGTACAGGTCAGCATTGATTATGCTTCCATTGAGGATTTAGAAAGGAAATTTGTTTTTCTGAATCGTCTTTCACCTTTCTTGATAGCTTTGTTTGCCAATAGCCCACTAATTGAGGGCAGACCGAGCGGCTATCTTTCATTTCGCTCTCATATTTGGGAACATACTGATAATTCAAGGACCGGACTTCCGGAAACTTTTTTGAGTGCTGATTTCCATTTGGACGACTACATTAATTGGGCTTTAAAGGCCTCACCATATCATTTGAAGCGTGATGACGAAGAAATACAGACAACCGACTGGAACTTTCAGCAACTTTTAGACGGAGAGCATCCGGACTTAAAAATGGCAATGGATGACTGGGAAGAACATCTTGGAATGTTATTTCCGGACATCAGAATAAAAAACATACTGGAGGTGAGGGTTGTTGACAGCGTGATTCCTGAATACTCTTTGGCGGTTCCGGCATTGATCGGCGCATTGCTTTATAATGAATCTGTCTTTTCCTCTGTACAAACCACACTGATGGACTTGCCTCAGGAAGAATTCAAAATTTATAAAAAAGCTGTGGCAAAGGATGCTTTACATTCTGAAGTCAACCGAACAAACTTTGCAAAGACAGGAAGGTTGATTGTAGAAAAAGCTCTGGAGGGACTTGGATCAGCAGAGGAGAATTGGCTTTTGCCATTTTTTGAGCAGTATACAAAAGATGGGCTGACTCCTGCAGACGAAACTTTGGAACTTTTCCGGAAGTGTGGTGAGAATCCTGAAAGGTGGCTTTCGACAGTTTTAAAGCGCGCTAATTACTGATTTGGCCAACTTGCTTGTTTGAATTCGCGCTCTTGTTGAATTGCTGACGGTTTTTTGTCTGCTGTACCGCGAATCACCTGAATTGAATAATGCCCTGAGGATTCACCGACAGCACCCTGTAAGGCTGGAGTTCCGTTTATCCGGATTGTGGTGAGACCATCTTTATTCAGCAAAGGAAGAATCTGCCCTTTTGCCAACTTTCCTTTTGTTTCTCTCAAGTCTGCTTTGCCTAGTTCGGCAACAACCGTGTACTCTGTTTTTTCAAGCAAATCCATGAAATGCTGTTTCACATGAGGAAAGTAATACTCCATTGATTCAGGTTCAATGATCTTTTTGTTTTCAAACGGGCTCAGCAGGGAGGCCAGAGTGGCGTATGGCAAACATAATTTAAGATCGGCCTGAAAGTTTTTCAGCCTGAGTTGAACACTTCCCACAAAACAATATTCATAAGGCAACATTACCTTTGCCCGTTGTGGGAAAATGGTGACACGCTGGAGTTTAAGCTCTAATTCAGCGATATTGAGCCAGCTTTTTTCAAAGTCATCAATGAGCAAACGTACCAGCTTCAGCAAACTATGCTGGTTTTCCTTCATCAACTGTGCAAGGGTAAACAGTTCATCCGCCGGTTCAACCCTGCTGCTCAATACTAACTTAAAAAAAGAATTATCTATCAGGAAAAGTCCTCTGCTCTGGTTGAATGTTTCAAAGATATAGATTGGCTGTTTAGAGACAGAACTTAGCAAATCACCAAATCGCAACTGCTCCACACTTTCCGTGGACACCTCAAACATCAACCCCATTTTCGCAAACAACGTCTCCTGTAAAAGGGTAGTCCATCTACGAAAAATAATGTCCATCAAATGAAATCGACCTGTTGTAAAATGGCCTGCAGCCAGTTCATAAGGTTTTACTGAGATGTCATTTTGATGAAGCATAATATCAATTAGTCCTGAATAACACCTACAATGCGTATTCCCAGTTTGTCTTTGTTGATTTGTACAACTTCCCCAAGTGCAATAGTTTTTCCGTCAAGGACTAAATTCACCGGCTCGCCTGCAATTTTATCAAGTTCAATTACGCTACCATAAGTGATCTGTGTGATTTCTTCACCCGTAAGCTGAGTACGTGCTATTTCGACTACAACTTCATGATTGAAATTTAACAACATATCAGATCCTAACGGGGCCGCTACTGTTTTTTCTGCCTCTGTTTCAATTGGCATTTCACTCTCCACTTTTTCAATTGCAGGGGTTTCTTGAGCTTCAATTTCTGTCTCTTTTGTTTCATCAGCATCTTTTTGCACGCTTAATTCTTCAGGTTCAGCTTGAGACTCTGTTGGTGTTTCCTCAGCAGCAAAATCCTCTGTCTCAGTTTCAGCAACCTCGGTCTCTACTGTTTCAGTTTCTTCTGAATCCGACTCAGTTGTTTCAGTCTCTTC
>DTUH01000019.1:16054-17484 GCA_012964265.1 Candidatus Lambdaproteobacteria bacterium | reverse complement strand
GTTACTTCATCATCTTTAGTTTCATCTGGAGAATCTGTTTCCTCAGTTTCATCACCCGCATCTTCTTTTCCAACTTCTTCGGAAACCTCCTCTGTTGTTTCAGTCTCTTCCAGATCCAGATCGGTTACTTCATCATCCTTTGTTTCATCCAGAGCATCCATTCCAAGTTCCATGTCTTCCGAATCCGTTGCCTCACCTTCATCTGGAATTTCAGGATCGTGCAGCATATCCAAAACATCAGAAGACTCAGAATCTCCGGCATCTTCCCCGGAACTTTCCTCACCTTCATCCGTAGATTCCGGTTCCGCTGACGACTGATCCGGGGTTTCTCCGGAACCTCCATCTTCTTCGGTTTGCTCAGATTCTTCGGTTTCAGAAACCTCCTCAGCTTTTCCGGAATCATCATCCTCAGAGGAAGTGTCCGAAACAACAACTTCTTCGCTATCATCTCCCAGTTCATCAAGCAAACTTTCTACTGAGCCATTGATTTCATCTTCAGTTTCTTCCGCTTCAAAAACCATATCTGCTTCTCCTTCTCCAGATGTTCCAGATTCATCATCATCCTGAACTTCCAATTTTAAGTCTTCAACAAGATCCCCAATTTCATCCATGTCAAGATCTATTTCCCCCTCATCTGATTCACCATCAAACTCATCAGAATCATTCAGGACATCATCCAAGTTCACATCTTCCAGCCCTTCCAAAGACACATCTGCGTTGTGATCTTTTTCAAACAAACCTAAATCCGCCGCGTCATTTAATATACCAGTCGGGCTGTCTTCAGAGGACAGTTCTACTTCAAAATCTTCAGAAACTTCTGCCATGATTCCTCGGTTTTAACGTTTCTATTTACAGGATACCGTTTCATTTTAGGTTTGAATGACGGTACACTAAAGGGAAAATACTACA
Organism: Candidatus Lambdaproteobacteria bacterium; assembly: GCA_012964265.1. Classification (GTDB taxonomy): domain Bacteria; phylum SAR324; class SAR324; order SAR324; family NAC60-12; genus Arctic96AD-7. The sequence goes on along the minus strand of DTUH01000019.1, from coordinate 16,575 downwards.
GAATCTGTCAGATTTATAATTTTCAGCACAATAATCTGCACAATAAATGCCATACCCGGCCTGATTTTAGCGAGTCTTTTTTGAGAATTCATGATTTTTCAGCAATTTTCAGTTTAGAATAAAAAACATGAATTTCCATCCATGACTCCATAATTTACTACTTTTTTCAAAATGATCAAATCATTGTTTAAGATGGACTTTTTATGCAAACTAGAATTTACAATCAGATCACCTTCAGTTATGATGAAGTTCGAACTTGGCAGTGCTCGTTCAGCTCAACTACGACAAGTCAAATAACTCAGCGGATATCACAAGATTTATAAAAATGTTTGGCAAATTATTCAGTTCAAAAGATCCCAACAAAGAGGTTAACTCCATACTTGAACGTGGTAAAAGTTTACTCGAAAAAAACTTCTACGACTGGGCGGCAGTTGAATTTAATAAAGCAATGGAACTGAATCCCAAACTTGCAGCAGATACTGTTACCAAACTATTTCAAGAAATGCAAGGCGGCGGCAATT
>DTUH01000019.1:0-16017 GCA_012964265.1 Candidatus Lambdaproteobacteria bacterium | reverse complement strand
GCCTGACGGGATAATCAGTTTAGGTATTATTGTCCTTAAAATGGATCCAACAAATACTGAGCTGACCAATCTCCTTGGAAACAATTATCGCAAAAAACAAGACTGGAAACGTGCAAATAATATGTACAAGTTATGCCTGAAGCATGATCCTGATTTTACAAATGCGATATATAATCTGGCTGCCACAATCGCAAAAATTAAAATTGCAGATGGTAATGCTGTTTCCGCAATTGGTGAATTTGAAAAAATGACAGACTTTGTCCTGCCTGACATTAACGAGGGTATGGAAAAGTTAAAAGATATGCAACAGCTTTTTGCAGTTGTTATGGATGAAGAGAGTGATGAGCAAGCTGATGAAGAAAAGGGAAATGAGGTTAAAGAGGAAACAAAAGAACAAGCTGAAAACGGGGGCAAAGAAAACGATAGCTCTGAAGTAAACGAGGACGATGCTCAAGATGAAAAAGAGATACAGGATGAAGAAAATCGTATTGATCCTGCGCAAACTTTCAAATACATCATTTCCAACATAGAAGAAGAAAGTGAAGAATGGAAGGAAGCTTGTTTCACATTAGGCATTTATTGTTTAAAAACAAAGGAAGGAAAAACTGCTCGGAGCGTGTTTAAACATTTGCTGATGAGGGAAAAAGAAAATGTGGATTTGCGTTGTTTCCTTGTGCTTGCTATTTCACTTGATGGTAAGATTGATAATGCAATAGAAATTTTACAGAACATTCTCGGCCAAAATCCCAATCATCGTTACAGCAATGTGAACATGGGGATACTTTTCAAGAACAAAGGAATGCTTCAACAATCCCGCGTTTGTTTTTTTAAGACTTTCGATCTTCTTGAACGTTCTCATGGTGATTATGATATCAGCGTATGTTTGGAAAATGCGGATAAACTGTTTAATGACAATCGTGTGAAAACAGCTCTTGAAATTTATGAACCTCTTGTTACAGAAATAACTTCGCAGGAACTGCTGATCCGGATCGCCAAAATTTACGTTGAAAATAAAGCATGGGATGATGCTTTTGAAATTTATAGACGTATTTTACGTATAAACCGTCAAAATAAAGAAGCTCGTGAAGGAATAAAATCCGTACATGCAGCATATTTGATAGCATCCGAAAACTCTCTAAAACAAAATGATGCAAAAAATGCGGCGTTGGCAATTGACAAGGCGCTAAGCATTGCCGTCAGTAAAAATCTGCTTCAAAAAGCTATCAATCTCAACATCCTGCTGGAAAATGAAAATAGAGCGGTAGAATTGGAACAGATGCTGAAAAGCTTTAATAAAAATGAGATTCAAACAAAAGTGCAGGAAAAAATTAGCCTGGCAGAAGAAGCTGAAACAAAAGGAAATTACAAAAGTGCTATCCTTTTTTATGAAGAGGCAATCAAGATCGATCCACAAAACAGTACCTTGAAGAAACTGGTTGACCTTTGTGTTCGTATCAAACGTCCGGATTTGGGAAAAAAATTAACTAATTGGTTTACCAAATTTCAACATTCTGTGCTGGAAAAAGAAAAGGCACAAGCTCGTGAGGAATTCAAGCAAAGTAAAAAAAGTGAAGAAGAAACCCAGCAAGATGAAAGTTAATGCGCAGAAAAAGAGAATATGTTGGAGATTTACCAGGTTTATTAAACCTCGACTCTTTGGTGGATATTGTTTCCAACAATGTAGGAATTCTTGTTATTTTGGCGGTATTCATGGCAATGTTTTCACTTTTAGATAAAAGTGAACAAGTAACTTCAAAAGACCAACCAAATGAAAATATAGAAAAAATTAAAATTCCTTGGTCCCATTCGTCACAAAAAAGCAATCTTTTATTTTTGTTGCGAGATGACCGTATATTATATCTGGATCGTGCATTATTTTATCAAAGGTTAAAAAAATATCTCTCCGGTAAGGAACCCTTACCGAAACATATTAGTCTGGAGCAATACTCAGTTGAGCTCACAACAGGAAGTGGACACGCACACTGTCTCGAATTTTTACCATTGCCTGGAGCAGGTCAATGGTGGCATCAGTTTTCCCGGCACGAAGGGTTGAAGCAAAGATTGATGAAAAAATATCCTCCGGAAGAAAACTACTTTTTTTTCTGGGTTGATCCGCAGAGTTTCGATCTCTTCCGGGAAATAAGGAAATCGTTGTGGAAAGAAAATTTTGAGGTAGGTTGGAAACCTGTACGAATGAAATCCACATTGCGTTATTGCAGTGGAAATGAGCACGGAAGAAGCTTTCAACCACAATAATTGTTTGCACTAACATTGAAAATGTCAACCACCAAACAGACAAACATTTCAGCAAGTGACAAATCCCTGATTTCGGACTTGGACAATCAAATCCGGAGCTATGTGCAGGCAAATGGTACTGACAAAGATGCTGACTTGCTTGATCAAGCTATTGCAGACATCCGGAAGCACCACGGGCACCAGTTACGAAAATCCGGACAACCTTTTATTATTCATCCGCTTCGTGTAGCAAGTTCTATCTGTCGAGCTGGATTGGATGCTCCAACAGTAGTCGCTGCACTACTCCATGATATCATTGAAGATACTAAAATAACTCATAAAGATATCCACGAGCGTTATGGTTCCTGGTATGCAGAAATAGTCACAGGATTAACCAAAATTAAAAAACCTGTTCGTCAGAAAAGCGTTACAGCAGATAATTTAGACGCTACATACCAGCGTATGCTGAAAACTATGGTGCAGGATGTGCGAGCTTTGTTTATCAAGCTGTTTGACCGACTCGACAACATGAGAGACATGGACGCCATGCCTCGTGACAAACAGCGTCGAATAAGTCTTGAAACACTTAATATTTATGTGCCAATTGCAGAACGACTTGGATTAACCCGGATTTGCCAGGAACATACTGAACTCTGTTTCAAATTGCTTTATCCAAAAAGATATAAGAAAACACTAAAAGAAATTGATGAATTGAAAAAAGACCGCATTTCAACGATAAATGCAATGCAGGACTCTTTACGATTTAATATAGAAAAACAAAAATTACCTTTTCACAAAATTGAACCACTTTTTGTTCATCCTGCTTCACGTATACAGGAAAGTGGGCCTATCGATCATATCTTGGAGGGCTTCAGAATTGTAGTCAAGAACAGCCTGGATTGCTTTCAGGCACTGGGTATAATACATACAAACTATTACGTTATCCCACTGAAAATTCGAGATTATATAAGCAACCCCCTCTGGAATGGATACGAGGGTATACAGACAGAGTTGAGAATAGAGGGTGAACAAACATGTATAGAGATAGTTTCCGAAGAAATGCTGAAGAAAAATCAGTATGGAATCATGGCACATTGGCATGGAAGTCCCACTGAACTTGCAGACTATTATCAAATATATCTCAGCCAACTAGATCAGATGGCAGGAGATGAAGAAGTTCGCATGCTGGATGTTATGAGCTATGTCCAGTCGGATCAGATACAAGTGTATAGTCCGAAGGGAGATATGCTTGTTTTTCCAAAAGGTGCAACTGTACTGGATTTTGCCTATGGTATTCACTCAGAACTTGGCAATCATTGTATTGGTGCTCTGGTGAATCCTTCATCAGTAAGCACAACTAAAAAAAGAGTCCCGCGTGAACGGCAGCTGTTTGCAGGTGAGGCTTTACAAATAATTACTGATCCTGGCATTCATCCGAGAGAGGAGTGGCTTAAGCAAGTCAAAACAGCAAAAAGCCGCTCCCAAATTAAAAAAGCTGTTGAACATCAAAAAGTAATAAACGCCAGAAATTCTGGAAGGGCATTGCTTGAGCGCAAACTAAGAGAAATAGGAACCGAACAAGACGTAGAAAAATGGATCAAATCAAAGGTTGTGAAGGAGGCATTGAAGGCAGAAAATTTATCGGCCAACAAATTTTTTCAGGAAATCGGTTTGCAAAAACGTCCTCTTCAACAGTTTCTCAGAAAGTATAAATTACTTCATTTTGAACGTACCGGTCGTTTAAAAGAGATGATTAGTCCTGTATTTTGGGGAAATATATTTGGTGGTGACAAAAACATTTTTTTAATTGATGATGTCCAAAACCCGTTAATCAAACTCGCAAGTTGCTGTTTCCCAAACAGTTCTTTGAGGATCTGGTTCTGGATTTCCCAATTCCCGGAGATAAAATTTCAGGTTTCATCCATGATGACAAAGAAATTGAAATTCACCTCGCAAACTGCTCCAAAAAAATTCTCAAAAATAAATCCTCCCCGCCGAAAATAATACCTATTGCAGTATCCTGGAAAATCTCAAAAAAAATATCCCGATCGCACGTCATTCATCTGCTTGTTATTGATGGAACAGGGATTCTTTTCCAAATAACAAAAATAATAAAAGACGCAGGTGTAGCAATTATCAATTCAGCTACCGCGGCCAAGAATGAAAAAGAGGCCGATATTCGTATCAAACTTGAATCTGTCACTTGGCCTGTTTTCCACAAAATTGTTGAAAAGTTAAGACCACTCAAATTTGTGAAGCAAATTTGGGAAGAACCACCTCAAGAAAGTTAAGGTCTTGAATAATTTGGGTGATAAACAAATGAAGTAAAACCATAACCCTCATATATTTTATGGAATTACCGTCTTGGTTGGAATCACGTTTGATGCAGATTTGTGACTCGATTTTTGCAGTGATCCCACAGCAAGCACCATCTTTGGAAAAATTAGGAAAATGTAAAATTATTTCTCACCGTGGACAACATGACAACATCGAGGTGTTTGAAAACACTTTGACTGCGTTTGATCATGCACTCAAAACAGATGGTATTTGGGGTATTGAACTGGATTTTCGCTGGACAAAAGATTTACATCCCGTAGTTTCTCATGATTCGGATTTGCAGAGATTGTTCGGTTCAAATCTCCGGATTTCTGAAACTACATTGTCTGAACTAAAACAACGCTGCCCGCAGGTGCCAACGCTGGAGGAAGTACTTTTGCACTACGGGGGTAAGTTGCACTTGATGGTGGAAGCTAAAGAAGAATTTTATCCTCATCCGGAAATCCAGAACCAGATCCTCAAAGAACTGTTTGAACCATTACAGCCACGGAAAGATTTTCACTTACTTTCTCTGGTTCCGGAACTGCTGAGTTTAGTCAACTTTGTCGACACTTCAGCAAAGTTATTGGTAGCAGTCTTTAATGCAAATTACTTAAGCAAAATCTCATTGAAAGAAAAATATGCCGGTCTTGGAGGGCATTATCTGCTTCTTAGCAATAAACTTGTGCAACAGCATCTCGACTGTGGACAAAAAATTGGAGTCGGCTACCCCAGGTCAAAAAATAATCTTTTCCGGGAAATTAACCGCGGAGTAGAATGGATATTTTGCGATGACGCAGTCGGTGTGAGTAAAATTCTACAAACGGAATTGAAGAAAGCTGAAGTACTTGTAGAAACCGAAAGCGTCAAATAACTGTAATTAAATCAAAAGTTATGCGTGAAAAACCAGTTCGAGTTTTATTCACTGGCGGTGGTTCAGGAGGGCCTACTCTACCGTTACTTGCATTGGCAGAAGAAATCGGTAAACAAAAAATTGGTTCAGAGTTTCTATTTTTAGGCAGCAAAAAAGGTCCTGAACGAAAAATGGTGGAACAGACGGAGATTCCGTTTGTCCCTATTCCTTCCGGAAAACTGAGGCGATATTGGAGTTTGCGCAATCTTTTCGATCCTTTGTTTATTCTTGGCGGAGGATTAGTTGGTCTGCTGCATTTACTCATTTTTCGTCCACAAGTCATTGTCTCTGCAGGAAGTTTTGTGAGCGTGCCTGTAGCATATGCTGCATGGTGCTTAAGGATCCCTCATGTCATCCTGCAAATGGATTTACGCCCTGGACTCGCCAACCGGCTGATGGCTCCAGTCAGTCAGGCACTTGTTTCTTACTTCAAACGAACCGCAAATCAGTTCCCTTCAATTTCTTTGAAACGTAAAATTGGCCCGGTGGTGCGTAATGAAATTTTTACTGCAAATGCAGAAAATGCAAATGAGCGTTTTGGTTTGCATCAGGAACGTCCACTGATTCTAATTACGGGCGGCGGTCAGGGGGCTGTTGGTTTGAATCGTGCTGTTTTGCCGTTGTTAAAACATTTGCTGATGGATTTTCAGGTAGTTCATCTGACCGGTTCAGGATTCGGGAAAAAATTGGATTCGGAATCTCCAATTTTTTCTCATCCGGATTATCATCCGCTGGAAGTTGTCCACGAAGGTATGGGGGATTTGCTTGCAAAAAGTGAAATAGTCCTGACAAGAGCAGGAATGGGTATTATTGGTGAACTTGCTGTACTCCAAAAAGACACTGTCCTCATTCCACTTCCAGGAACACATCAGGAAGACAATGCCAAGATTATCCAGGAAAACAATGCCGCAGAATTTGTTTCCCAAGAAGTGTTAGCTACTATGGGCATCAAGTGGTGGAATAATTTTTTGGAACTTCGCGTTCCTGGAGAAATGGGTAAAAGGCTCCATAAACTTCTTCCAGATGGAGGAACAAAAGATTTTGCTCAGTTGATTTTTGAGATAACTGATAAAGGCTGAATATGACTCTCAAAACTAAATGCAGCGACTTTGTGGGATCACATGCAGTGCAGTTGCGACGTTGTTTGAGTTTATGGATAACAATCCTTTTACTTTGCATAGTCTCCACTTCCTGCGCTACCGGCAGCGGGAAGTTATACGATTGGTGTAAAAAACGGGATTTCCCTGCAATTTGTAATAAATTTTTTTAATTCATCTTTTTTTAATTTTCATCTATGCGAGTTGGAATTATTTGTGCCATTCCTGATGAAATAAAATATTACGAATTGCGTCCAAATTCAGCTCAAAAGCTTGGAGGCAGAACTTTTTTCAAGAGCCAGGAGACTGAACGTGAATTGATTGTGGTAGAATGCGGACTTGGGAAAGTCAATGCGGCACTGGTTTCCAGTCTTTTAATTCATGAATTTGAATGCAAATTGTTAATATTTTCCGGAGTCGCGGGCGGAATTGATCCGGAATTGGGAATCGGAGAAGTTGTTATTGGTGAGTATTTAATTCAGTATGATTATGGTGCGCTGAATGATGGCGAACTCCAAGTTTACCGTGCGGGAAGCATACCAATGGGGCCTCTGAAAAATGAAGTGGAATTTGCACTTGATCCGGAAATAAAGCAGAAAATAAAAGCGGCGCTTCCGGAAATCCGGATGGGCACAATCCTAACCGGAGATGTTTTCCTGCAGTGCGGAGAAACCAGAAAAGTTTTGTTTGAAAAATTTGGAGCACAAGCAATCGACATGGAGGGAGGTGCTGTTGCACAGGTTGCAGAGCAGTTTGGAGTTCCGGCAATCGTGGTACGTTGTCTCTGTGATTTAGCTGGAGCAAAAGGACAAAAACTTTCCTCTACATTTTTGAATTCAGCTGCAGAGAGTTCATTCCAAACTGTGCAGACAATTTTGAATGTTTTGCTTTAGCAACTGAATCAAAAAAAACAGCGAAGTTCCAAATATGCTGAATCCTTTCCGGATTCAGGATTAAGCCGGAAACCATCTTTTGCAACCGGAAAAAGTTCTTTAAGATTGTTGTATTTGCGGTTACGGTGATTATCCCGACAAACCACACTGATAGATATTTCTTTTTCCCTGTTAAGGCAGACCAAAGTTTTTCCTTCCAAGAGCAAATCCGCTTCAATTCGTGTCCAGAAACTTTCCATTCTGCACTCAATGCGATTATCAGCAAATTGTATTTTTCCTGCAGCAGCAACTGGGAATGTCACGATCTCAGTACCAAAACCTTTTGCTGAAAACTGAATTTCCCATTTAAAAAAATCTGCAAAAATTTCCTGTGTGACGCTCAAGTAAAACATCAAAATCAAGAAGAACGTACGCATAACTGTTGTTTTTGTATAACATGACAAGTTGCCGAAGGTGCCGGTAAAATATCTTTGGGTGAGTTTTGAATATTAAAGTCTAAAATACGCATAGACTTTTTCCTGGTTCACATCCGTTCCGGTGGAGTGATTCCAAGAAGGTGCAGGCCCTGCAGGAGAGTTTCGGCAACACAATGAAATAACAGTAACCTGGCAGCCTGCAACTGAGCAGTTTCTGCATGCTTTACCGAACATGTGTTATAGGCTCGGCTAAAATTCTTGGAAAACTCATAGAGCATCCGGGCAAGCAATGAGGGACGGTATTGTTCTCCGGAGTTATAAACTGTGCGATTGAAATCCAGCATCTGACGCAACAGCTTTTTTTCATTGGGATGCACTAGGAGTGAAAAGTCTACATCCGAGCTGACTTCACGGGGAATTTGCCTGCCGATACTTCTGATGCGAACATAGGCATAAACCAGATAGGTGCCGGTATCACCTTCAGAAATTAGCCAGTCTTTCATGGAAAATACAATCTGTTTGTTCGAATCCTGATTAAGCATTCCGTATTTGATAGCAGCGACCGCAATTTTTTGGGCTGTTTCGTTCAGTTCTAGCTGACTCCAATCCTCCCGATGTTCCGCCAAATGAGTGGATTGTATGCTTTCAATAATTTCTTTGCGCAACTGCGAAAACAGAATTACGTTACCCGCTCGTGAACTCATTTTCCCTTCTGGAAGCATGACCAATGCGTAAGGTAAATGGAAACATTGACCGACTTGGACATAACCCATTCGTTTGAGAGTCGCAAAAACCTGTTTAAAATGAAGCGTCTGCTCTGCTCCTACTACATAAATTGAACGTTTCACACCAAACTCATCAAATTTGCGCTGTGCGAGTGCAAGGTCTTTGGTGGCATAAAGAGTATTTCCGTCTGATTTCAAGAGCATAAAAAAACCAAGATTTTCTTCCTCAAGATTAATTCCGATTGCACCTTCTGAACGCTCAAATGTTCCATTTTGTTCTCCCTCAAGTACAATTTTCCTGCCCTCTTCATCAACCTCAGATTCGTAGAAAATGTGGTCGAAATTTACGTCAAGCCATTCATATATCTCATAAAAGTCCTTCAATGACCACTCACGAGTCATTTTCCATTCTCGTGTAAATTCCTTATCTTTTGCTTCCAGTTTCTGCAGAATTTGACTAACCTCCTGCTGAAACTTGATTTTCTCCTGCCCCTGAGCGTCGTCCAGCTTTTTTACTGCTTGAGTGTAAAGCTCGCCCAACCATTCTCCGCGAAAATGTTCAGGTGGTGTTTCTGTATTGTGATTCCGGAAAAACCATAAACATTTTGCGATATGCGCACCAACGTCACCAATGTAGTTCACTCCAACAACCTCATAACCATTGTATTTATAAATTCGGCAGAGGCTGTCTCCAAGAGCAACATTGCGCATATGTCCGACGTGAAAACCTTTGTGTGTATTAGGTTGAGAGTATTCTATCATCACCCGTTCAAGAGCAATTTTTGAAGGTGCCTTGAAATAGGTACCGAGGAAAATATCTGGCAGCACTGTTTCAGCCATTACAACTGCGGAAACAGTGAAATTTAAATAAGGACCTACGGCTTGAATTGCAGTAACAGAGGAATCGTGATTTAGATCCGTTTGGAGTTTGTCTGCCAATTCCTCGGCAATTTTGATGGGGGAGCGCCTCAAGCTTTTGGCAAAGCTGAAGCAAGGAAGGGCATAATCGCCCATTTCAGGATTCGGTGGTTGCTCAATCAGTTCGTTGAGCTCGAATGGTTCCCAGACTCCTGACTCATCTGCTGAGTTTAGAACCTTGGCGGCCATTTCACAGATTGTTTGTTCAAATAAATTCATCCAAGATCACGCGCTAAATCTTGGAAAAACCAGTTGTTACGATACGCAACAAGCCAATTGATATTCATTTCAAATGAAACTTCTTTGCAGAATTTACTCTCAATTCTCAACTTTTTCCCGACGCACTATTCTTCCGCGTTTCAGATCATAGGGAGAAAGTTCAATCGTTACCGTATCTCCTGGTAATACCCGAATCTTGTACATTTTCATCTTTCCTGATAAATGGCCGATAACGACGTGATCATTTTCCAGCTTTACTCGAAAAATGCCCTTGGAGGATTCGACAACAACCCCCTCAACTTCCAGCTTATCTTCACTCAAACGGTGTTCTCCTTCGCTAATTAATTACTGCAGTTTAGTATTGAATGTATTAATGATTAAACCACTTGATTCTAAAGCAACTAATAAAATTTTCAAGTGATTTGAAGAATTTAGAGCTAAGTACATTTTTAAAATAATTTAAGCAACATAAGAGTCTATTCGCAGAACCACTTTTTATCTGTGTAAATATTTTCGAATTACGTTATAATTCACTGTTATTCAGAGGGACAAATCACCAAGTTTTATTAATTTCCACATTCGGAATTACGCGTTTAAATGAACACATGGACAGCACGACGTGCTCCTTCTGGAGTACAACGGCAAGACGATCAACGTGAAGAATATGAACGAGACCGAGCACGTATAATTCATTCATCTGCCTTCCGAAGATTACAGGCAAAGACACAAATCCTTGGAGTACTGGAAGGTGATTTTCATCGGACGCGCCTTACACATTCAATGGAAGTGGCTCAGATCGGACGCGGCCTGGTGCTAAATTTACAAGGAAAATATCCGGAACTGGGAGATTTGCTTCCACGACTGGAACAGATAGAAACGACAGGATTGGCCCATGATTTGGGACATCCACCTTTTGGACACGGAGGAGAATCTGCACTCAATTATGCAATGGCCAACTACGGAGGATTTGAAGGAAACGGCCAGACATTACGTATTCTCACCAAGCTTGAATCACACACACCTGAGCATGGATTAGATTTAACACGCCGTACTTTGCTGGGAGTCCTGAAATATCCTGTTCCGTATTCCAGACTGTACCGTAAGACGCTTCCGGTAGCAGACTTAACATACGAAAAATTAAATTTTCAACAAACTTGGCAACCTCCCAAATGTTATCTTGACACCGAACAAGATGTGCTAAACTGGATTTTATTTCCACTTTCTGCTTCAGACAAAAAAAACTTTTGTGAACAAACTTCAGCAACAAAGCAAATTCATGGCTGCTCATTACACAAGGCTCTTGACACCTCTCTGATGAATTTGGCGGATGATATCGCCTATGGCATTCATGATTTTGAGGATGGTATTGTTTTACGCTTGTTGACACAAGAACACTGGCAGGAGGTGGCTCAACACCTGGATCACAGCTGGGCGGGAAAAAATGGTCTTCTACAAATTGAAACACAACTTTTCAAACGTACCGAAAACTCTGGTTACAATCGGAAACAAGCAGTTGGAGCATTGGTTCATGCCTTGATTACTTCTGCTGAATTGAAGCTTAATAAAGAATTTGAAGAGCCTCTTCTGGGATGGAATGCATTACTTCCGGAAGAACCGCAACGGTTCCTCAAGTCACTTAAAGCCACAGTATCGCGCCATGTCATCCAGCTCAATACAGTACAAGCTGCAACGTATCGTGGCCGTAAAGTTGTGCTTTCTCTTTTTGAAGCTCTTTCCGCTGAACCAGAAATGCTTTTACCTTCTTCTTTTCAACTGTTATGGAAAGCTGCTAAAAGTGAACACGAACAAAAACGAATCATTTGTGATTTCATCGCGGGCATGACAGATCAGTACGCAAATCGCTTTTACGAACGCCTCTTCCTGCCTGGACATGGCTCTGTTTTCGACAGGCTTTGAAATAAATAGAGTGTTTGAAATTTTATCCCTCACTCTAAAAAACATGAAACCTAGACACAAAAACTTAAATTGCTTCCCATTAGACGTCAGACCAAAACCGTTACTATCGGTAATATAAAAATAGGTGGAACCGAACCGATTCGGATTCAGTCGATGTTGACATCAGACACGATGGATGTTGGGGCATGTATTGAAGAAATTACACGATTGGATGCAGTGGATTGTGAAATCATTCGCTTGACGGTTCCAAATCAAAAATCAATTGACTGCCTTCCTGCAATCCGTGCTGAAATGAAGAAACGTGGAATAATACGGCCTCTTGTTGCAGATGTACATTTTAATCCAAAGTTAGCGATCAACGTTTGTGAGTTTGTGGAAAAAGTACGCATCAATCCTGGCAATTTTGTTGACCGGAAAAAATTTGAAATCCGCGAATACACTGATGCACAGTATCAGGAAGAGTTGGAGCGTGTTGAGGAAAATATGCTTCCGCTGATTGAAAACCTGAAAAAATACGGATGTGCTTTAAGAGTCGGTACCAACCACGGTTCACTTTCAGATAGAGTAATGAACCGCTTTGGTGACACCTCAGAAGGTATGGTTGAATCTGCGCTTGAATTCTTGCGTATCCTACGGAAACATGACTTTGAGGATACTGTGCTGTCCATGAAATCTTCAAATCCTCTTGTCATGATTGAGGCATACCGTCAACTAGTACAGGGAATGGACGCAGAGGATATGCATTATCCACTGCATTTGGGAGTCACTGAGGCAGGCAACGAACTCGATGGCCGGATCAAAAGTGCAGTCGGTATCGGGACTTTGCTGTGCGATGGTCTTGGAGACACAATCAGGGTTTCACTGACAGAAGCTTCAGAAAACGAAATTCCAGTTGCACAGTCCATTCTACAGTCCACACGCGCCCGAATTTACAATACCGATTTTATCTCTTGCCCTTCATGTGGACGCACATTTTTTGATTTGGAAAGCACAACTGCACAAATAAAAGCACGCACCTCACATCTCAAAGGAGTCAAAATTGCAATAATGGGTTGCGTAGTCAATGGTCCCGGAGAAATGGCAGATGCTGATTTTGGCTACGTTGGCGCTGCTCCGGGAAAAATCAGTCTCTATCACGGACAATCATGCGTTGAACGTAACATTCCCTCCGAAAAAGCTGTGGAACGCTTGATTGATCTAATCCAGGAGCAGGGGAAATGGAGAGATCCTGCTTAATAAATTAAATTTTGCCAGAATCCATACTTCAAAATGAACTTTCTGACGAACGAAATTATCAAATTTCTTATTGATTACCAATTACTTGCATTTCCCCTACTCGGAGTATCGTCAACTTTACTGGCAATAATTACGTGGAGACAAGCGAGGCGTAGTTGGTGTTTTTTTCTCAGCAAACGTAAACTGCTTGAGCAGTTGGTGCACACTCTTCAGTAAGACCCGTGGCGGATTCTTTCTATTTAGAAACGGAGCGCTTTTTGCTTCGGCCATGGAAATCTTCTGATTTTTCTAATTTTTGCCGATTAGCAAAAAACCCACAGATTATGCGCTATGTCAACCAGGGAAAAACTTGGAGTGACAAACGTATTCTAAGTTTCGTAGACAAGCAAAAGAAACGGTTTCAGGAAGATGGATATTGTCGCTGGGTCGTAGTGAATAAAATCAAAAATAATTTTGTAGGATTATGCGGGGTGGGATTGTTTGAACCTCCCGGTTTTTTGGAGATCGGCTGGTGGATTGAAGAAAATTTTTGGGGTAATGGTTATGCGACTGAGGCCGCACGTTGTTCTTTGGAACACGCTTTCCGGGAAATCCACATACCTCATTTAAAATCGGTGGTGCATCCAGATAACCACGCATCTCTCGCCGTAATACGTAAAATTGGTTTTCAACAAAAACGGAGTGGGCTTCTTGGAGATTACCAACGTTCACCGAAAAACTTACCGATTGTCACATATTCACTTAAGAACCCATATCTTAATTTCTCGCACCAAAAATAGCCGTTCCAATGCGAATCATTGTTGCACCCTCCTGAATTGCCCAATTAAAATCCGCTGTCATTCCCATTGAAAGTTCAGTAATTTCAGGTGCATTCAGTTCATACTGAAGCTTATCCCGCCACTTCCGCATTTGTTCATAGATTTTACGAGTTTTGATTTCACCTAGATCTGGAGCAGGAATTGTCATTAGTCCACGGAATTTAAGCCAATGTCCGGAAGAAATAGTTTCCGCGACCCGTAAAATACCTTCCCATTCCTGTAGACCCGATTTGCTCTCTTCTCTGGAAAGGTTGACTTGGATCAGCACATTGATTTTCTTTTTAGCTAAAGCAAAACGGGCTTCTAATTTTCCTGTCAATTCGATAGACTCAACGGTATGGATCCACTGAAAATTTTCGGGGCAAAACTTAACTTTGTTTTTTTGCAAATGACCAATAAAATGCCATTCTACTTGTTGATTACTGCTGAGCGCCTCTATTTTTCCAAGTGCTTCCTGAATTCGGTTTTCACCAAACGCAATTTGCTTGGCCGCCAATGCCTCCCTAATCTGTTCAACAGATTTAGTTTTACTGACCGCAATCAATTTGATGTCTTCAGGAGTTCGTCCGGACTGAATTGCGGCTTGATTTATTTGCTGCTGAACTACTGCTAACCTGTCTTTGACTGACACTCCACTTGCTCACTAAAAAAGTTAATGGATAAAGTAACTCTACTGGACAAACTATGTGTCATATTATTTCGTATTCCTTTCGTAAAAAATTATTGGGCACGCAGCTATGAAGCAGTACTTTTTGATCATGTCCCCTGGACAAAACTCAAAAAACCTCTGTCAGAATGCAAAATTGTACTCTTTTCAACAGGTGGAATTCTTTTGAAAACAGATGATGCTTTTAATTTAAGTGATCCACGTGGTGACAGTACATTTCGCCGAATTCCTCAAGACGTTGTCCCGGAAGATTTGACCATCATTCACAAATATTATGACCACCGTGACGCGGACCGTGATCCAAATTTGATCCTTCCTTTTGAGGTGTTACGTGAACTTCAGGCAGAAGGTGTAGTTGGCCCATCTAACGAGTTCCATTACAGTTTCATGGGACACATAGAAGAACCTCATTTGACAACTTTAATCCAAAAAAGTGCAGTCCAAGCTGCAACAGAAATCAAGCAGCAGCAAGTTGACATTGCCCTATTGGTTCCTGCCTGAGGTATCTGCAATCAGACGGTGGGTCTGATCCAGCGAGAAGTTGAACGACAAGGCATTTCTACTGTGGGAATTTCGATTGTCCGTAAAGTGACGGAGTCAGTCAAACCACCGCGGACTTATCACTTGAAATATCCTTTTGGCCACGCCATGGGAGAAGCATTTAATCGGCCTCAGCAAAAACAGATTTTCCTTGATTGTCTGCAATTACTGAAAACAGCAAATGAACCTGGAATAATTGTCGATAGTCCTTATCGCTGGAAAAGGCAAAAGTTTGAATAAGATCGCTTGATTACTTTATAACCAGTCTTCAACTGCTTCAAAACTACTGCAACTCTTCTTTCCAAAGTCCCACTTGATTTTGTTTTGCTTCATTTTCTGCAGCCAGTAAATCATCGTGTTCCGGAGGCGACTCATTTCCCAGCAGATAAAATGACCAACCATTCCGGATTAACCAAACATTGATGTTTGTGTCACCGGTCCAAACCATTCCATCCAGCCGGAATAATTTTTCTGAAAAATCATAATCGATTCTTACCTGCCTGTTGTAGAAAATCTTCTGCATTTCAAATGCGGCTTTTTTACGGAACCAAACATTATACTCTTTGCCGTGACTGATGGAAAGCTTTGGTGATATATATTTGAGCCAAACACGTACTTCCTGGCGTGGTAAATTCAGGTTTTGTTTGGATAGTTTAAATGTCCATTTTCGAAATTCTGACCGGCTTTCAATTCTAATCCAGACGCTTTCAGAATCAGTAACTCTACTAAAAACACCAATTAAGATTTTTTCGCTGACAGTACGTAGAGGTTTTGACTTTTTCCTGTCATCCATCCTTCCAAAAAGTTTTTGACGGATACTTTCCGTTTTAAATAATCCTTCCTCCGCACGTACCTCATGGAACTCGATAACCAGACCTCCAAAGAAAAAATAGCTCGTCAGCAATAAAATTCTATAATAATTCATTTTTTCACCACTTACTCTTTGTTAATTACACAGAACTGTCAAGAAGGTCTGCTCAGGATACCATGACAATTCAGCAAAATCCATCTGATTTGAAAAAATGGAGCAGTCTGGATTTTTTTAATAATGTAAGACATGGTACTGGAGATGCAATAAGTTTGCATGTGTTACCACATTTGAGCTAA